>JBDUAE010000553.1:0-1644 GCA_040004805.1 Chthoniobacterales bacterium
AATCGAAGCTGAGTTCGGAAAAACGTAGCCGATTGGGGATGTGACGCCGCCGTTGGGGGCATCGCACCATGTATAGAGCGGGAAGAGTTCCTTTCCAATATGCTCGTGCCTGCGTT
The DNA here is from genome assembly GCA_040004805.1 of Chthoniobacterales bacterium. Lineage (GTDB taxonomy): Bacteria > Verrucomicrobiota > Verrucomicrobiia > Chthoniobacterales > UBA10450 > JACCTI01. Next base: position 117 of record JBDUAE010000553.1, read on the forward strand.
AGAGGATTGAAATGCGAGCATACTTATGGACAGTTTTGCGCCGTCTGGGACTGCTGGAGCAAGCGCGCCGGTCTTGGTGCGCAGTGCTCGCGCGGGCGAAAGGTATATCCGTGGTGCGTGACGCGCAGGCCATCCGGATTCGTCGGAAACAGGATGAGATTCGAATCGCGTCGTCGCACGGGGTTTACCTCGGCGATATGATCAATTTTTTTGATTATTACTTTTCCGCGGTCGTACCCGAGGAGCAAGGGGGCTACCGCGTGGCGGATTACAGCCAGCCCAAAGTGCATCGGTTGAGTGGTTCTCAGGTAGCGTTTGAATTCCCTTCCTTACCCGAATCGGACGAAAGCACGGAAGCGTATCTGACCGCTCTGCAACCGAAGGCTGGAGAAGTCGTGCTCGACCTTGGTTCTTATGCAGGCGCCAGCACTTATTTTTTCTCGAAAGCGGTCGGGCCTGAGGGAATCGTGGCGGCGTTTGAACCGGACCCGACTAGTCGGGTCTCGCTCGAGCGCAACGTTCGGGAGCATTCGCTCGCGAACGTAAAAATTTTTCCTCTTGGAATCTGGAGCGAAGCTAAAACGATGGCCTTCCAATCGGAAGGAAACATGGGCTCGTCCGTTTCGGAAATTGTGAAGCGAAGTTCGAACACTCGCGAGGTAGAAATGATCACGCTGGAAGAAGCGGCCCGGCTCGCGGGAGCGAGCTCGGTGGCTTGTGTGAAAATGGATATCGAAGGCGCGGAAGTGGCGGTGTTGCAGGCAGCGGGGGATTTTCTCCAACGCCATCGACCGCGGCTGGTGATCGAACCTCATCTTGTCGAAGGACGCATGTCGACAGAGCCGATAATGGCTATCCTCAGACGAGCGGGATACAGAGTCGACGTCATCTCGCAGGGTAAGGACTGGCCCTTGATCTCGGCCACGCCGCAATGACAGCGGTGTCGCAATGATTACTTTCCGCGGGAAGCGATGCGGGTGGAAGTGATAAAGGCAATCACAGAAATATTCCGCGAGCAGTTGAAGCTCCCAAATCCGATCGTAGCTCTCGGTGGATAATCGACGCGCGCTGCGCTAGAGCTAGGCACTCGAATGAGCGCGCCCGATCCAACCAAAGTCCGCCTAGCCGATTATGTGATGCGCCGTCTGGCCGATGAGGGCGTGCGGCACATCTTCCTCGTCACCGGCGGCGGCGCAATGCATTTGAACGACGCCATCGCGCGGGAGTCGCGCATTCATTACATTTGCAACCATCACGAACAAGCGAGCGCGATCGCGGCCGAAGGTTACGCGCGCACGGCGGATAAGCTCGGGGTCGTGAACGTGACCGCTGGCCCGGGCGCGATCAATGCGCTTAATGGCGTCTTCGGTGCGTTTACCGACTCGGTGCCGATGCTCGTGATTTCCGGGCAGGCGAAACGTGAGACCTGCATGGCGTCGTACGATGTCCCCGGTTTGCGGCAACTCGGCGACCAGGAGGTCGACATCGTGGCGATGGTGAAACCGATCACGAAATACGCGCGGCTTAT
>JBDUAE010000554.1:0-1642 GCA_040004805.1 Chthoniobacterales bacterium
TGCACCCGGCGCTTCACGTCATCGACCGCGAGCACATTCGTCGGGTCCGCCATCGCCACGAAAAGCTTCCCATCCAGGCGCGCGATCGGGACCAGCTTGTTCGCCTTCGCCATGTCCCGCGGCACCAGCGCCATGATCTCCTCCGGCACCCGCAGCTTGGAGAGATTGATTGGCGGCGTATTCAGACAACGGCCCATGCTGAAAGCCATGTCCTGGTCCGTCACATACTGCTTATCCGTCAGGATTTTCAGGAGCCGACCGCCATCCTTCCGCTGCAGGCCCACCGCCTCCTCCAGCTGATTTGGCAAGAGCAGACCGTCCGCGATCAGGACGTCGGCGATTCGTTCCGCAAAAGATTTGCTTCGCATCGTCGTGCGCGCCTAGAGACGCCCCTCCAGCCGGAAAATATCCAAAAGCGTTCTCGTGATCGCGCTCGGCCGCGCCAGGTACCACGCCACCGTATAGTCGAGCGATTGCTGCACCGCTTCCCGACCCGCCGCATCAAATGGATTACAGCATGCCACCATAATCGTGCGGCTAATCAGATCGAACGGCACCATCAGCCGGCCCAGCGTCAAATTATTCGGCAACATCCGCGCCACCTGCCGGTCCACGTCGTAATACTCCAGCGGCACATACGCGAATTTCGTCCGGTCGATCAGCTGCGAGAGCGCGCCGTCCAATTTAGCAGTCTCCTGGTGGAAAAGTTTATCCAGCAGCGACGCTCCCAGGTTCTGGCCGCTCCACGTCTTGTTCACGGCCTCCACCGTCTCCAACGCCGCCCGCACCTCCTCCTCCGCCACCAGTTGTTGCATCACCAGGAACTTGCCCAGCTGCTCATCGCCCCGGTCCCGCTCCAGCAGCGCCTTCCGACCGACCACATCCGTGAGACCCGTCCCGGCCCCACTGGGGGTATCCAATCCCTGCGCCACCAAGCCGTTTTTCGAAGTTGTCGTCACGATCGATTGGCCCTGCGCCTGCAGCCGCGCCTCGATCTCGCCCAGCATCGCCAGGATCTCCGGCGCATTCGGTTCCTTTAACAGGATCACCTCACACTCCTGCATCGCCAACGTGAACGAGCCCACATTGAAATACGCCTCCGCCAGCCGACGCGAAATCCGCATCGCCTCCTGTGGCTGCTTCACCTTCAGATAGGCGTCCTTCAGGATTTCCAGCGATTGATAATCGTCCGGCTGTGTTTGGGTAATAACCTCAAACATCTCGATCGTTTGCACGATCTGACTACGCTCTTCCTCTGTTAATGACGTGTGTTCCAGCACAGCGAGCGCTCTAAAAGCTAGAAGCATGCCCCCAGCGCTCCCACCCCATAAATCCACCGTAAAAAGTCAGATCACGGTCAATTTTACCACGAGACCATTTCCGCATTCCGCATTCCACGATTCGCAATTCTCAATTCGCCTGCCGCAATCAAGATTGTCTTCCGCCCCTCCGCGCGATCCGCTAGTAGATTAGCGTCCCACCGCCCTCACCGATTTCTCTCCTCGTGATCTTCCGACGCCACCGCCCTAGCCCGAATTTCCCGTTCCATCCGAGCTGCCGCGATTTCACCCTTCGGCTGCGTGAGCGCCCCCGCGCTTTTACGCTGCCCCGGCTGCGTGAGCGCTCCCGCGCTTTTACGCTG
>JBDUAE010000555.1:0-1642 GCA_040004805.1 Chthoniobacterales bacterium
TATGCCAGCGGTGGGTTAAGGCCGCCGGTGCGGGATCCTTCGCCGCGCTGCGCCGCCTCAGGATGCCGCCCGTTCAACAGTTCATGACATGCTCTAGACCGCGATCGGCGCTTTGATCGCGGGGTGCGGATCGTAGTTCTCGAGCTGAAAATCTTCAAAACGGAAATCGCGGATTTCCTTTACCGCTGGATTTAACCGCATCCGCGGCAAGGGGCGGAGTTCGCGAGCGATTTGCTCGCGCGCCTGTTCGAGATGGTTCTGATAAAGATGCAAATCGCCGAAAGTGTGGACGAATTCGCCCGGCCTGAGATCGCACACCTGTGCCACCATCATCGTAAGGAGAGCGTAGGAGGCGATATTGAAGGGCACACCCAGAAAAAGATCGGCGCTCCGCTGGTAGAGTTGGCAGCTTAATTCTCCTTCGCAGACATAGAACTGAAACAGGACGTGACACGGCGGCAACGCCATCCCGGAAACTTCCGCCGGATTCCACGCGCTCACGATCAAACGTCGGCTGGAAGGATTCGTCCGGATCTGCCCGATGACTTCCTCGATCTGATTCACCGGCGCGCCCTCCGCGCCGCGCCAATCCGTCCACTGCGCGCCATAAACCCGGCCGAGATCTCCGTTTTCGTCCGCCCATTCATTCCAAATCGTCACCCCGACTTCGTTCAGCGAACGCACATTAGTCTCTCCGCGCAAAAACCAGAGCAACTCGTGGATGATCGACTTCAGGTGCAATTTTTTCGTCGTTAAGAGCGGAAACGTCTCCCGCAAATCAAAGCGCGCCTGCGCCCCGAAGACGGAAATCGTGCCCACGCCGGTGCGATCCGAACGCGACTTGCCCTCCTCCAGAACTTGGCGCAGGAGAGCATGATATTGACGCATGAGTTAAACCTCGAAATACCGCATGAACTTTTCCCCCACCGTTCCGCGGGCTGAACTGATCTAGCTCATGAATTCCGCATCCGGCAATCGAATCCTGTTAATTGAGGATGAACCGGACGTGGTCGACTTGCTCACTCTAGCGTTGCGCAAGGCAGAGTTCACGGTTTCCAGCGCCGAGGATGGTGCCGGCGGTTTGCGGCTCGCGCGGGAGGAAACGCCCGCGCTCGTCATCCTCGATCTCATGCTCCCGAAAATGTCGGGACTTGAAGTGTGCAAGGTTTTGAAAAGCGATCCCGCGACCAGGCACATTCCGATCATCATGCTGACTGCGAAGGCGGAAGAAATCGATCGCATTGTCGGCCTCGAATTCGGCGCCGACGATTACGTGACCAAACCGTTTAGTCCGCGCGAGATGGTCTTGCGGGTGAAAGCCATTCTCCGCCGCGGGAAAGGCGAGCTAGCCGAGGAACCTCTCGTCGTCGGCCTGATCCGGCTCGACCCCATTCGCCACGAGGTTACGGTAAATGGCCGGCCGCTTCGCCTAACGAGTGTCGAGTTTAAACTCTTGAGCATGCTCATGCATCGGCGCGGGCGGGTGCAGGCGCGCGACCGTCTGCTGAATGAAGTCTGGGGTTACGAAAGCCTGATTGATACCCGCACCGTCGACACTCACGTGCGGCGGTTGCGCAAAAAGCTCGGCAAAGCCGCGGACGCGATCGAGACCGTGCGTGGCTTTGGTTACAGATTGCGCGAG
>JBDUAE010000556.1:0-1636 GCA_040004805.1 Chthoniobacterales bacterium
GTGATTGGGGCCGCGATTGCTGGTGCGCGAGCGGGAAGGACAACACCTGCGGGAAACGTTTCGGCTGGCAGCTCGGCGAACTACCGGAGGGCTACGATCACAAATACATCTACTCGCATCTGGGCTATAACCTGAAGCCGCTCGATATTCAGGCTGCGATCGGGCGCGCGCAGATCAAAAAGTTGCCATCATTTGGCGAGGCCCGGCGCGCGAATTGGGAATACTTGCGCCGCGGTCTCGCGCACCTGGAGGAGTTCTTCGATTTCCATTTACCGACGCACGCAAAGGCATGGACGCCGAACGGATTCGAATGGGAAAACGAAAAGGGTCCGCGCTGTTCGCCATCCTGGTTCGGCTTTATGTTGCTCGTGAAAGCAGGCGCACCATTTACCCGCACGGAATTTGCGCGTTATCTCGATGAACATCGCATCGGCAACCGCATGCTCTTCGGCGGCAATTTGCTCCGGCAGCCGGCCTTCGTGCAACTGCGCAAGGATCAACCAAATGCGTTCCGCGTCGTCGGCGAAATGACGGGGGCGGACCGGATCATGAACGAATCGATTTTTGTCGGCGTGTATCCGGGTCTGACGCGCCCGATGCTCGATTACATGATCGAGATCATCGGCACCTTTTGCAAAAAATCGTGACCGACTCGCTGGCTGCCGACAACCTGTTGGCGGCAGATTTGGAGCACATCTTAACGCACACGCGACCGCTGTGGGAGTCGCTGCGCGGCCAGCGGATTTTCGTCACGGGCGGCACCGGATTTTTTGGGCGTTGGTTGCTCGAGAGCTTCGCGCACGCGAATCGGATGTTGTCGTTAGACGCACGCATGGTGGTGCTGAGCCGCGATCCAGAAGCGTTTGCGCGCAAGGCTCCGCACCTGGCGCGGGACTCGGCGTTCGGGTTTGTTCGCGGTGATGTCCGGAATTTCACCGCCGCCGACGTGTCGGATAAATCTTTCGGTTTCATGGTCCACGCCGCCACCGAGGCGAGCGCGAAATTGAACGCGGAAGATCCACAACAGATGCGCGAAACCATTGTCGACGGAACGCGCGCTGCGTTGGAGTTCGCCGTCGCGAAGGGCGTGCGGCGGTTTTTACTTACGAGCTCTGGCGCGGTTTACGGTCCCCCACCGAGCACAATGACGCATGTGCCGGAAGATTTTTTTCCGAGCCGGGAATGCGGGGAGTCCGAGACAGTTTACGGCGAGGGGAAGCGAGAGGCTGAGGCACTCTGTGCACACTTTCATCAAGAGCACGGGATCGAGCCGCTGATTGCGCGGTGCTTTGCGTTTGTCGGACCGTTCCTGCCGCTCGACGCGCATTTCGCGATTGGGAATTTCATTCGCGACGCGCTGGCGGGCGGTCCGATTCAGGTCGGCGGCGACGGCACGCCGTTGCGCTCCTATCTCTACGCGTCTGATTTGATGATCTGGCTTTGGACCATTCTTTTCCGTGGGGCGGCGTTACGTCCCTACAATGTCGGCTCCGCGCACGATCTCAGCATCGCTCAGTTAGCCGGCATGGTGAGCGAGGTTCTGGGCGGCGAAGTTGTCATCGCCAGGGAGCCGGATCCCGAACGCGCGCCGATGCGCTATGTTCCGTCAAACATGCGCGCTATTTCCGAGCTGCAA
>JBDUAE010000557.1:0-1633 GCA_040004805.1 Chthoniobacterales bacterium
TTGGTCAGGTCTGGCACCGGTCCTTCCAAATGCAAAAGATCGCAGACCAATTCGTCGAGCCCTTCCTCATGCAAGAGTAGCGGCACTTCGTAAATGGTGTGTTGCACGTCGCGGGCTTCGATGACGGCGCGCGGCGAGACATTGCAAAACATCGAGAGCTTTTGCCGCGTCTCGGGATCGAGCGGCAATTCGGTGCGGCAGAGTAACACCTGCGGCTGCAACCCGATCTCGCGCAGTTTCGCGATGCTCTGTTGCGTGGGCTTCGTCTTGAGCTCACCCGCGGCTTTGATGAAGGGGACGAGGGTGGCGTGCATGTTGAGCACGTTTTGCGGGCCAGCTTCGAGAATGAATTGCCGGATCGCTTCCAAAAACGGCAACCCTTCGATGTCGCCGGTGGTCCCGCCGATTTCAGTAATCAGGACGTCGGCATTACTCTCGGCCGAGACTTCGCGAATGCGGTTTTTGATCTCGTCGGTCACGTGTGGAATCACCTGCACGGTCTTGCCCAGATAATCGCCGCGCCGCTCTTTCAGGATCACGTGCTCGTAGACCTGACCGCTGGTGAGATTGTTGTGACGCGAGAGAACGCAATTCGTGAAACGTTCGTAATGGCCGAGGTCGAGATCGGTTTCGGCGCCGTCGTTCAAGACATAAACTTCGCCGTGTTGAAACGGGTTCATCGTTCCCGGATCCACATTCAAATACGGATCAAATTTTTGGAAAACGACGCGCAACCCGCGGAGTTCAAGCAAAGTGCCAAGAGCGGCTGCCGCGAGGCCTTTGCCTAACGAGCTGATCACCCCGCCGGTTACAAAAATATATTTCATCGCCCGCTTTTTCGTTTCTGCTGGTCGGCAATTTTGGCCACGCGAACGAGTTCCCGTTCAACCGCTTCCACCTCGGCCGGCGTGTCCACGCCCGGCCAGCCCGCCTTGGTTACGACCACGCGAATTCTTACTCCATTCTCCAAGGCGCGCAATTGTTCGAGCGACTCGGCGCGTTCCAGCGGCGATGGTTTCCACAGCACGAAACGGAGCAGCAACTCGCGCGTGTAGCCGTAAATTCCCTGATGGCGCAGCGGCCGCGCTTTCGAATCGCCGCGACGGAAAGGAATTGGCGCGCGGGAAAAATAAAGGGCGTCGTGCGCGCAGTTCAAAACCACCTTCACCTGATGAGGCGAGTCGATGTCGGCTAATTTTGCGAATGGATGCGCCGCGGTGATCATTTCGAGCGTCGGATCACGCCGCATTTCCCGGACGAAACGATCGAGCAGCTTGGGGTCGATCAGCGGCTCATCGCCTTGGATATTTACGACGTGCGTGAATTCCGGGCTTTTCGCCACCACTGCCGCGATCCGATCGGTTCCGCTGTGATGCCGCGTCGAAGTGAGTGCGATTTCCGCGCCCCACGCGAAAGCAGTTTCTGCGATTCGCATGTCGTCGGTCGCGATGATGACGGAATCGAATTCGCGGGCGCGCTGGCAACGTTCCCAGACATGTCGGAGCAGAGGTTGCCCGGCGAGAAGATGCAGTGGTTTCCCCGGAAAACGGGTCGAGCCCCAGCGCGCCGGGATGATGCCGACTGCTTTAAAGCGCATGGCGAATGATGATGTCAGCCGCTTCCGTGAGATCGC
>JBDUAE010000558.1:0-1632 GCA_040004805.1 Chthoniobacterales bacterium
TGCAGCGGGTCGGTGGTGGCGGCCCAACGGTCGTAGCGGACGTCGAGTTTTTCCCAGAGAGCGACGAATTTCGCGGTGATCTGGTCGACGAATTGTTGGGGCGGGACGCCGGCTTTCTCGGCGGATTGCTGGACTTTCTGGCCGTGTTGATCGACGCCGGTGAGATAGAAAACCTTCTCGCCCTTCAGCCGATGATAACGCGCGATGACGTCGGCTAAAATCTTCTCGTAGGCGTGGCCGATGTGCGGCGCGCCGTTGGTGTAATCGATCGCGGTGGTGAGGTAGAACATTTTCGACATGGGAACGGAGGGCGAAACTTCCACTGATTTCGCAGATATTCACAGATTGATTCGGGGAGTCCGTCCGTTCCCCGATTCAAAAATCTGTGTGAATCTGTGGAGGAAATCCGGATACGGCAATCGTCTCCAAATACGGCGCACGGCGACGATAGTGCCAGATGCGTTGCGCACGTAGGAGCGGGAAGAGCGACAGATAGATCATGCTGCTGTAGCGCACGAACGGCGGGAAACAGGCCAGGATGGAAGCCAGGATGCCGACGCTCGCGAGAATTACGAAACGCCAAATCTGCGAGCGGGTGTCGAGTTTTTCGAGTTCGGTCAATTCCAGCTCATTGCGCAGCTTGTAGGCGTGAAGGTAGAGGAACATCATCGAGAGATAGACGGCTGCGAAGCCCACTCCGTAGAAAATCATGAGGAGGGTGAATTCCGAAAGCTTGAGCGTGATGGCGTTCGCAGCGCCTCCGACGAGACCGCTGGCGGTGAAATTGAAGAGGAACTTCAGCGGGTAAACGTAGAAGAGGACGAGGAAGAGCATGACGCAGGTGAGGAAACGCGCGAAGCCATCATCGAGTCCGTAGCGGCGGCAAAATTTGTAGTGCGAATTCCAGATCAAGGCGAGGAAGAGGAAGCAAATCGCGAAGGCGGGAAAGCCTCGCATGGTCACAAGAAGATCCGTGAAAGTGCGCGGGACATCGAGCGAGACGACCAGCAGCGTAAGGGCGAACCCGAAGACAGCATCGCTGAAACCTTCCAGGCGCGTGACTTCGAGGCCGCGCTGGCGGAAGCCGGGCAGGTCGCCGCGAATATGAGGACGAACCGCGCGCGACATGGCTGTTCAGTAACCAACATCTGCAGCGAGAAAAAGCTAAATCCCGGCACCGCGTTATATCTCGCGGCGGTTTCCCAGATTGATCGGCCAGCGCATTTTTTGTTCGTGCGTTTCCGCGAACGACTGGATAAAAACGAATCCAGCGGTCAAACATCACTTCCACCCAGAAAGGAATTATCATGAACGTACGCAAATTCGCCTGCACCCTCGCAATCCTCTGTCTTCTCGCGGCGACCGCCCCAGCACAGGTTTTCACGACTTTCTTGAGCGGGCCAAACGAAAGCCCGCCGAATGCGTCTCCTGGCACGGGCTTCGCCACGCTGACGTTGGATATGGTGAACCATACCTTTCAACTGATGGTCAATTTTAGCGGACTCACCGGAACGGTGACGGCGTCACATATCCACGCCGCGACGGCGCTTCCAGGCAGTGGCACCGCCGGCGTGGCCACGCAAACGCCGACCTTCATGAATTTTCCGCTCGGGGTGACCAGCGGCAGCTACA
>JBDUAE010000559.1:0-1632 GCA_040004805.1 Chthoniobacterales bacterium
CCCCGCCAGCCGACACTCCGAGTCCAATCGATCTGCTGTGGCCGTGAGCCAGCTCCGATCGATCGGATGCGCGTCCGAATCCAGAAACGCGATGATCTCATAACGCGCCGCCCGCACGCCACGCTCCGCCGCTTTTCCGTGTTCATGATCCGCGCGTTTTTGCGGCACGGAAACCACGCGCACATCCGCCTGTTTCGCACACCATTCCAGCGTGCCGTCCCGGCTCCCGCGATCTACCACGATGATTTCGTACGCGCGCTCGCCGATGAATTCTCGCACCTTCTCCACCAGCAGACGCAGGAAGAAAAAAGTGTCGTAGGTCACCGTCACCACGCTGACTGGTCTGAGAGCGTCATTCTTGCTTCGCAAGCTGGAAGCTTGCGCTGGCGGTCCGCGAAGACAAACATGTCTTCACCCGACACCATCCTCCTGTGGCTACCGAGCAAACCACCATCCTTAACTACATCGGCGGCCAATTCCTGGCCCCAAACGCCGGCCAATATCTCGATAACATCGAGCCCGCCACCGGGAAGCCTTACTCCCGCGTGCCCGATAGCGATGCCAGCGATGTGGAACTGGCGGTGGCCGCGGCCGAGAAAGCCTTCCTCAGTTGGTTGCGCACGCCGGCCGAAGAACGCTCGCGCATTCTTCTGCGCATCGTCGCGTTGATCGAGCGCGATCTCGAAAAGCTCGCCCGCGCCGAATCCATCGATACCGGGAAGCCGCTCTCGCTCGCCCGCAATCTCGATATCCCGCGCGCCGCCTCGAATTTCCGCTTCTTCGCCACCGCGATTCTGCACACCGAGAACGAAGCCCACGTCACCGACGGCCTCGCGTTTAATTACACCCTGCGCCAGCCGCGCGGCATCGCCGGCTTGATCTCGCCGTGGAACTTACCGCTCTACCTCTTGAGCTGGAAAATCGCGCCAGCCATCGCCTGCGGCAACACGGCCGTCGCCAAACCGAGCGAGCTCACGCCCATGACCGCGTATCTCCTCTGCGAGATTTGCCGCGAAGCCGGGTTACCCGATGGCGTGCTGAATATCGTCCACGGCACCGGGCCGAAGGTCGGCCAAGCCATCACCGCGCATCCGAAAGTCACGACCATCTCCTTCACCGGCGGCACCGTCACCGGCCGAAAAGTCGCCGAGACCTGCGCGCCCATGTTCAAGAAAGTCTCGCTCGAGCTCGGCGGCAAGAATCCCAACATCATCTTCGCCGATGCCGACCTCGACGCCGCCATCAACGGCAGCCTCCGCTCCTCCTTTGCTAATCAAGGCCAGGTCTGCCTCTGCGGCTCCCGCGTCTTCGTCGAACGCCCCGTTTACGATCAATTCGTCAGCCGCTTCGTCGAAAAAGCCGGCCAGCTAAAACAAGGCGACCCCTTGGAAGCCGACACCGACCAAGGCGCCATCGTCTCCCAACTCCAGCTCGATAAAGTAAAATTCTACGTCGACCTCGCCCAGAAAGAAGGCGGCAAGATCGCGCTCGGCGGCCACGCCCCGGAAAAAGTGAACGACCGCTGCGCCGGCGGCTACTTCTTCCCGCCCACCATCATCACCGATCTCCCCGTCGGCTGCCGCACCAACCGCGAAGAAATCTTCGGCCCCGTCATCTCCATCACCCCGTTCG
>JBDUAE010000151.1:0-5401 GCA_040004805.1 Chthoniobacterales bacterium
CACCAGGCGGTGGCGTAAAAGAGGATGGCCGCTCGCTTTTCCCTGGCCAGAGCGGGGTTTTCCGCCGCGCGGACCGATTCCGCTACGACATCGCCTTCCATGTGCCACGCGATCCACGCAAGTTGATAGGGATCTGGGACAAACTCCGCTGCGGCCGGGAGTAAGCTGGTTGGCAGTGGGCGCCCCGCAGTCGCGGCCGCGCAAATGATGAATTGAAACGCCATCCCGTCCTGGGTGGTGCTGGCATTTTCTAGCCAAGCTACGAGCTCCGCGTCGCGCACGGGCAGAAAATCCGACAGCCCAACGAGGCCCGACGCGCAAAATTGCTGAGTATGCGCAACTAACGCCCGAAACAACGGATACGAGGCCGGACGGGCGGGCATTTTTGGCCCAGGAGCAATGTCTGACGCCGCGCAAACCATGCGGGCAATAGGAGCAAGTCCCTTGCCCTGCAAACGAGGTTCATCACCCAGATCGCGTCGAGCCGACGCGGCGACCTAATAGGTGACTCAGGGCCGCGTGACCTGGAGGCGGATGAAGCGGCGCGCGACGTCGATGGCAGAGGCGTTGTCGTGCGCCTGCAAAAGGGTCGGCGTGTTTTGCTCGACGGTGGTGCCGTTGATAGTCCAGCCAGCGAGATCGCCGCCCACCTGGATGGCGAAGGCGAGATCGGTGGCGGCGGGATTTTTGCCTACAGTCATGCGGAGATGGCCGGTAGAGTCGAGCGCCGTCGTTAGGCCGGTGCCGGGCGCATAGGAAAGGAGCGGATTCAGGCCGAGGGAATACTTGAGCAGGTTAACGATGCCATCGCCGCTGGGGTTAGCGTCGTCGGCGGCGTTGCCGGAGTTGGTGGCGTTCGGGCCGAAGTAGGTGCGGCGCCAGTGATCGATGGTGTCGGTGACGAGGCCAGTGAGCTGGAAGGTGTGCTGGTTAGGCGAGCCAGCTTGCGCGAGGGCGAGCGCGGGATCGTAGGCGTCGTTGCCGGTGAAGGTGAGCGGGGCGTTGAAGAGGCCGCCGTTCACAGCCGACAGGGTGACGGTAAAAGTGGTGGATTCGCCGTTGCCTAACGAGCCTCCTGGGAAGCTGGCGCTGGTGTAACCGGTGGGAGCGTATAGCCCGGCGAGCTGGAGTGGGCCGGTGCTGAAGGCACTGGTCTGCGTGTTGGTGACGGTGACGGTCTGGACGACGGGATTGTCGAACGGCGTGGTGCCGAAGGCGAGCGCGCCGGCTTCGGGCAGCGGAATCTGCGCGACGCTGAGCGCGAGTTCGGGTTCGATCAATTCGAAGGAACCGGCATCGGCATGCGCGTGACGCGGGGCGCCGCGCTGGTCGGTGACGACACTGGAGGTGAGGCCGCGGCGTTGCGCGGGCGATCCGCGGGAAATGGAATGCGTGGCGATAGTGCCGCCGTTTAAGGCGAGGGTGTTCCAAACGGTTGGTGCGAGGGCAGCATTGCCGAAAGCGTCGATGCTGCTAACCATGAATTGCCCGCTGCTCGCGCTTTCGTCCGTGGCGTTGCCGCCTAACGAATTGTACGTGGCAGTGAGCGAGCCGGTCGGGTTGCCGGCGAAATTGCGGAGACTGCTGGCGGGCGCCTGGTTGTTCACCAGCAAGCTGTTCCTCACATTGGCGAAAGTGTGATAGCTGCCGGTGTAATTGCCGCGAACCGCGCCGGCTGCTCCGCTGGCGTCCACGTTGGCGACGAAGGTGCAATGTTCGAGCGTGATCGGCGCGGGATTCGCCGTGGTCGATCCGTAGTTGTAGATCGCGCCACCGCCGGGCTGGCCCGTGGCGACGCCGTTCTGCGTGTTAGCGGAGAAGGTGCAATTCGTCACCGTGGAGGCGACCGTGGGGCCGAGGCTGAGTGCGCCGCCACCGCCGGCGGTGCCGAAGGCCGTGCCGGTGCAGCTGTTGCCGGAAAAAGTGCAGCCGCTCATTGCGAGGCCGCCTTGGAAAATATCGACCGCGCCGCCCCAACCGGATTGATTATTGGTGAAGGCGCAATCGCGGATCGTGGTCGTCTTCGCGTTGCCGCCGCTGCTGAAGTTATCGACGAAAATGGCGCCGCCGGTGTCGATGTCGCCGGGGATGGCTTTGCAGTTGTTAAAGGTAATCCCGCTGATCGTGCAGCTCGCGTTCGTGATTCGCAGGGCGCGGGTGGTGGCGTTGGTCGTGATCGTCAGATTGTTCGCGCCTGGTCCGGCCACGATCAGGTCTTTGCCGGCGATGGCAATTTCACCGGTCGTTAGACCAATGCTGCCGATGACGATGATGGCCACCGTATCGCCGGTGACCGCAGCGCCGATCTGATCGCGCAGCGAGCCGGCGCCGCTGTCGGCTGTGCTGGTGACGTTAAGCGTGGCGCTTTGCGCGCTCGCGAGCGTGACGGCGAAGAAAAGCGAAATGAGACGCGCGCGTTTCATTCGTTAGCCGCCTCCCATCGTGGCACCGGGAAAGAACGGCAGGCTGCGCACCCGCGTGCCGGTTAATTTCGCGTAAGCATTCGCGATCGCAGGAGCAATCGGTGGTACGCCGGGCTCGCCGCAACCGCTCATGGGCGCGCCGCTATTGATAATGTTAACCGTGATGACCGGTGCTTCGCTCATGCGTAGGACGCGATAATGACTGAAATTCGTCGCGCCGGGTTTGCCCGCGGTCCATTTGATTTCGCCCCAGAGCGCCGCGCTTAAACCGTGGAAAATTCCGCCCTGCATCTGCGCCTCGACCGAGTTGGGATTAACCGCCTTACCGCAGTCGACGACGCAGGCGACTTTGTAAACGTGGATGCTCGTCGCTGTGGCGGAGATCTCCGCGACCTCGGCGACGATGGTGTTGAAGGCCTGGGCCACGGCGATGCCCCGCGCGCGACCAGACGGAAGTGATGTGCCCCAGCCGCCAATGGCGGCGGCGCTGTTCAAGCAAGCGAGCGTGCGCGCCGCGAGCGGATCGGTGCTGTTGGCGAGCAGTTGCTGACGGAAGAGCAGCGGATCGATGTTGGCTGCGAGCGCGAGTTCGTCGATCGCGCTTTCGACGGCGAAGGCGTTGAGCGAATAGCCGACGGAGCGCCAATAGCCGACCGGAATCGGCGAAGGATGCACGACGTATTCCACCTTCCGGCTCCCGAACGAATACGGGAGCGCAGTGCTGCCCTCGGTCGCCTGCGAATCGCCGGTCGCTCCCAAGTTCGCGCCGCGCTGTTTCGAGATCGAAGGCGAGACGTTGCGATAATTCCACGCGATCACGTGGTTGGAATTATCGAGACCGGCGCGGACGCGGATGGCTGCCATCGGGCGATACTGGTCGTTCGCCATGTCCTGCTCGCGCGTCCAGGTGAGCTTGACCGGAGTCCCGTAGGGGAGAGCTTTCGCGATCTGAACGGCCTGCGAAATGAAATCCTGCTCGATCTTTCGCCCGAGCCCGCCGCCCATCAGCGTCGGGTGCAGGGTGATGCTGGATTTCGGCAATCCCGAGACGTTCGAGACCGTGGTCAGCGCGGAGTTCGGTCCTTGGGTCGGCGCCCAAACTTCGCAGGTCGTCGCGTTCAGGAGCACGGTGCAGGCGAGCACTTCCATGCAGGCGTGGGCGAGATAGGGGAAGGTGTAGGTGACGTCGATCGTGCGCGCGGCGTTGGTGATGTCGTTAGGCGCGTCGCCCACTTGCTCAGCGATGTAAGCCGCCCCGCGTCCCATGAGCTGCTGGGCCTGGGCGAGGAAGACGTTACTGTCGAGGAGCGCGGCATTCGCGGGCGCGGTCCAGTAATTATTCGAGACGCCGTTGGCGAGGTTCTTGGCTTTGTAAGTGTCGGTGGCGACGACCGCGACCGCGTTCGCGACCGCGCCGGAAATAGGCAGCAGCGCAACCAACGCGATGGCGGAGCTCGGCTTCGGCGGGGTGGCGTTGAGGAAGCCGCCCATGACCGGGCTGTGCTTCACCGCGGCGAAAACCATGCCGGGGAGATAGGTATCGATGCCGTATTTGGCGGAGCCGTTGGTTTTCGGCGGGAGATCGACCCGCGCCGCGGGTGTGCCGATGATGCGGTAATTGGCCGCGGGCGTAAGCGGCGGAGTAGTCGGGACCGGGAAGGTCGCCGCCAGCGACGCGAGTTGGCCGTAGGTTAACGTCTCGTTAGTCGAGGTGTTCTTGATTGTGCCGTTGCTCGCCTGACAAAGTGAACGATCAACATTCCAGGTTTGTGCCGCGGCATCGATCAACATTTCGCGGGCGGCCGCACCGGCTTTCAGAAAAGTGGGAAGACGCGAGCGGATACCGCCGCTGCCCGCGGAGAGCCACGATGAAATGGCCCCGATCGGTTCCACTTTTACTGCGGTCCAAGACACCATTAATTCCTCCGCCGTAGCCATAGCGAGCCCGGTGTAAATCCCCTGGCCCATCTCACCGCCGCCCACCAGGACGGTGATCGATTCATCCGCGCCGATCCGGATGTAAGTGGTGATGCTGGCGGTAACGGACTCCCGTGCGAAGGCACGGCTCACTCCCGCATCGAGCGTGATCGCGAGCAGGAACCCGCCCGTAAGTTTAAGAAACTCGCGCCGATCGAGCGCGCTCGCGTTGGCGATGATCGGTTCGCTCATGTCCCGGACCGCTGGGTTAGCCGCCGTTAGCCGCGCGATGAATCGCGGCCCGAATCCGCTGATAGGTGCCGCAAATGCAGACGTTCTGGATCTCGTTAATATCGCTGTCGGTCGGGTGCGGGTGCTGATTCAACAGCGCAGCCGCGGCCATGATCATGCCCGATTGGCAATAACCGCACTGCGGCACCTGCTCGGCGATCCAGGCTTGTTGCAACGGGTGACTCGCACCGTCCGGCGAAAGACCCTCGATGGTGGTGATCGTTTTGCCGACGGCGGAGCTGACGTCGTATTCGCAGGTCTTTTCCGCCTGGCCATTGATCATCACGGTGCAGGCCCCGCAGACCTCGATGCCGCAACCGTATTTCGTCCCGGTCAACCCGATGATATCGCGCAAGACCCAAAGCAGCGGCGTATCCCCCGGGACATTCACCTGGAAGCTCTGGCCGTTGACGGTCAATGTGAACACGAAGGCAGATTTAAACAAAATTCCCGCCAACTAGCGAGCGCAATCGGGTGGAGACGAAGTTTTTTGCCCCTTCCGAAGCTCCCCGGGTGCGGTTGTCGTTTAACCACGCGGCTTCGAGTCAGACGAGTCTTCGTTAGCGGAAACCGCCGCCAGCGAGCAGCTGCTCGCCGGTGAGCCAGGCGGAATCGTTCGACGCGAGGAAGACTGCGATGGAGGCGATGTCGCCGGGTTGACCGACACGACCGAGCGTGCCGATGAGGTTTGGACGATCACAGGCGACGACGGTCGCGAGCCGGAGCGCGGCGAAATCGGGGAAGAAGAGATGCGGGAAGGGCGTCTCCCA
>JBDUAE010000560.1:0-1628 GCA_040004805.1 Chthoniobacterales bacterium
GCCGGAATCAGCAGGGTCAGCACCATGGCGAAGCCGCCGAAGATGGCGCCTGCGACGAAATACGGCGGGAAAATCGTGGTGTGCCAGGTCGGAATGACCGACGTCGCGAAATCGAAGGAGACCACGCTGTGCACCGACAGCACCAGAGGAGTGGAAAGGCCGGCCAGAAGCAGATACGCCATTTCGTAATGGCGCCAGTGACGATTCGATCCGCGCCAGCCGACTGCGAAAACGCCGTAGAGTAGCTTCTTGATTTTCGAGGTCGCGCGATCGCGCAGCGTCGCCAGATCCGGAATCAAGCCGGTGTACCAAAAGAGCACCGAAACCGAGAAGTAGGTCGAAACCGCGAAGACGTCCCACAAGAGCGGACTGCGGAAGTTCGGCCAAATCCCGTAGTTGTTAGGCAACGGCGCCAGATACCACGCCATCCAGACGCGACCGACGTGGACGCCCGGGAAAATCGCGGCGCAAATCACTGCGAAGAGCGTCATCGCTTCCGCAGCGCGATTGATCGACGTCCGCCATTTTTGGCGAAGCAAGAAGAGAATGGCGGAAATAAGAGTGCCGGCGTGTCCGATACCGATCCAGAAAACGAAGTTCGTGATGTCCCACGCCCAGCCCACCGGGTGATTTAATCCCCAGACACCGACTCCGGTGGAAATCTGATACCCAAGACAAAATAAACCGAACCCCGCGACCATCGCGCTGACCGCAAACGAGACCCACCACCAGCGCGGGGCCGGACCTTCGATGACGCCGCAAATTCGCTCCGTGACCCAGTTGAAGTTGCGCTTGTTCAGGATCAACGGGACACGCGCCAACGGGCGTTCAACCGAAGCCGAGGCTTCGCCTTGAATCACATCTGGAGCTGTGGTTCCCCCGTTCATTTTTGCAGTGTCATCCTGAGCCGCGTAGACAGCGAAGGATACGGAAACGCTGATGTGAATGGCGTAGCCAGCAGAGATGCGGGGAGATTCTTCGACTCCGCCACGTTCCGCTCAGAATGACTGGGCATACGCATCACGAGTGAGCCTCCGTCTCGGGCTTCTCCGCCGGGTGATGGTCCGCGCCGTGGTGTGGCTCTTCCTCGTGCTCCATCGGACTCGCCACGCCGATCTGGTGCGCGTCCGGCATTTTCGGATTCGGATTTCGCACCCGCGCTAGATAACTCGTCCGTGTCTGCACATTCAAGTATTCGAGCAGGCGATAATTCCGGTCCTGCGCTTTCATCTTCGAGACCTTGCTTTCGGGATCGGCGATGTCGCCAAAAACGATCGCTTCCGTCGGGCAAGCTTGCGCGCAGGCGCTGGTAAAAGAGTCGCGCGGGATCAGCGTCTTATCGGAAGCGCCCGCTTTCACATGCGCGGCAATCTTCGCTTCCTCGATCCGCTGCACGCAGAAAGTGCATTTCTCCATCACGCCGCGCATCCGCACAGTCACATTCGGATTTTTCTGCAGCTTAATTGTGTCCGGCGCGCCTTTCTCGGTCAACGGGCCGAGATATTCCTGATAAACACTAAACGCACCCGCGATCTTCTTCTTCCCGATCGGGCGCTGGTTGTAATCAAAAAAGTTGAAACGCCGCACCTTGAAAGGGCAGTTGTTCGCGCAATACCGCGTGCCGATGC
>JBDUAE010000152.1:0-5394 GCA_040004805.1 Chthoniobacterales bacterium
GGCGGCAACATTGTGGCGCAGGGCGGTGGGAACATTGTGGCGCAAGGTGGTGGCAATATCGTCGCCACGGGTGCCGGCAACATTGTGGCGCAGGGCGGCGGCAATATCGTCGCGCAAGGCGGGGGCAATGGTCCGCAGAACAAAGTCGCGGCCGAACAACTGGAAATACCCGCCACGGCTCCGACCTTCACCCAGATTGCCGGCGAATCCGATCTGAGCGGCCTCACCATCATCGGTGGAGTGAGCGTCGCGGGCGGCACATTGGACGGAAGCGGAGCGATCATCGGCGATCTGGCGAACTCCGGCGGGCTTATCGTTCCCGGTAGCGGCGCTCCCGGCAGCTTCGGGGTCACCGGTGCTTTCTCACAATCCGGCGGAGGCTCCCTCCAGGTCGAGACCTCGGGCGGGAATCCGACGCAGTTCGATCAATTGCAAGCTGGTGGCGGCGCCACACTGGGCGGTAATCTTTTCCTCCACACTCGCGATGGCTACCAGCCGCTGGCGAACGATTCGTTCAACCCTGTCGGCTATTCGAACGTGAGCGGCGCGTTCGACACGGTCAGCTCGAATGTGCAGGCCACGCCGCTAGCCACCGGCATCACTTCCGTCCTGGCCCCAGGGGCGCCGAATCCGTTCGCGCTGCTCAAGGTCGTCTCGCGGAAAACGCAAGGCATTGCGGGGATCTACGATATCCCGCTCTCGTTAGGCCAGCCCATCGGGGTCGAGTGTCGCAGCTCCGGGGGACAGCACACCCTCGTCTTCACTTTCAACAATCCGATCGTCGGCGGCAGTGCGAGCATCACGAGCGGCACCGGCCAAATCTCGGGGACGCCGTTGCTCAGTGACCGGACTATGACCGTCTCGCTGACCGGGGTCGCGAATGCCCAGCGCCTCACGATTCTCTTGAACGGCGTGACGGACACGGCCGCGCAGGTACTACCCGGCACCAGCGTCACAATCGGCTTCTTGGTGGGCGACGTGAACGGGAACGGCACCGTCTCCTCGAGCGATATCGCTCAAGTGAAATTACAAGCCGGCCAGGAAGCGAGCGTCACTAACTTCCGCACCGACGTGAACGGCAACGGAAGTGTGACCTCGTCCGACATCGCGCTCGTGAAATCTTCCTCCGGTACGCAATTGCTGCCCTAACCGGCTCCATCCACGGCTTGACCTTCTGTTCCGGGGGGCGCAGAAGGTCGGGTTAATGGCCCGCCGCCTCCGACCTTCCACAAGCGAGCGAAAGCAGGACTTTCACCATCATGTTTACGTCATCCTGCTGGAGACGAAGGCGGCGACGCATCCTTCCGTGTTGCGAGTGAATCCGCAGCGCGATCCAGCGAAGCCGTGCGTTTATGTGGGCATGAGCGGGCTGCCGCCCGAGCATCGTTTCGAGAATCACAAGCACGGCTACAAGGCGGCTTGGGTGGTGAAGAAGTATGGCCTGCGGTTAGTGCCGGAGTTATACGAACATCTGAATCCGATGCCGTACGCGGCGGCGCTCCAGATGGAGATGGATTTGGCGGAGGATTTGCGACGGGAGGGATACACCGTCACGGGCGGGCACTAGGAGGAGCGGTGTCGGCTATTTTTCCCTCTCACGCGAGGCGCTTTCGCTGAGCGACAAAAAGCGAATAGATCGCTAAACGCGTCGTCCAAAAGAGTTCGCAAGATGGAACCGGCCCATTCCCTGAACCCGCCCGCCCGCGCCTCGCGCGCGGTCTTGGCTGGGCTGCTCGTGATGCTCGCGCAACTCTTCATTGCCGTGGTGCTGATCGCGCCGGAGGGCTCGCTTTCGTATCGCTATAATTCGCTTGTCCAGCACGATTCCTACTGGTTTGCCAGCATCGTGGACCGCGGTTACGCGACCATACTCCCGCCGATTTCGCGCAAGATGATGGAGGTCTCGAACGTGGCCTTTTTCCCGGCCTATCCCCTGGCGGCCGCCGCCGTGCATCGCTGGACGGGGCTGCCGACATCGGAATCGCTCCTCGTGACGGCGCAGCTGGCGGCGTGGGGGTTCTGGAGTTATTTCTTCCTCTTTTGCCAGCGCTGGAGAGTTTCCGGCCTGACGCAATTTCTCGGCGCGGGTGCGATCGCGGCGCATCCGACCGCGTTTTTTCTCGTGGCCGGTTATTCGGAATCGCTTTTCCTAATGGCGCTGCTCGGCTTCATGTATTGGAGCACGGCGGAAGGGCGAACGGCGAAAGTCCTCGCGGCGCTGCACGGGATCGTGATGTCGGCTACGCGCATCGTGGGAATTCCCTGCGCCGCTTATCCAGTCGTGCGGCGAGTGTTTGAGGGCGGTTGGGATGGGCTGCGCGACGTGCGCGGTTGGTGGAAACGCTATGCGTGGCCGGTCGCGCTCATGGTCGTCTCCACCTTCGGCGCGATCGCGTTTTTCCTCTACTGCCTGCTGCGTTGGGGCCGCTGGGATCTCTATATGCTGACGCAGCAAGCGGGCTGGGATGTGCTGCCGGATTACCTCGCGATTTTCAAGCCGTCGAACTACCGGTGGCTGGTCCCGCCGTTAAACGAACCCAGGAAATGGAGCCAGCTGACGATGACGCTGGGGGCGCTCTGTCTGCTGGCAGCGGGGGTGATGGAATTAATCCCAGCCCTGCGTCGAGGGACGGCGTGGCCGAAGCGAATCGGGATTTATTTTGTCGCGGCGGTGACCTTTTATATCGCGGTCAGCGGCGTCGCCTCCGTCCAGATGGAAAGCATGCTGCGTTACCAGTTTTGTGCTCATGCGCTAATCGTGCTGGCATTAATGCATTTTTTAGCTGAGTTTCGCCCCCTGCCGGTCCCGGGACGTGCACTCGGCCTGGCGGTGGTTGCGCTCTTCATCGCGGCTGGACTTAGCCTGCAAGGTTGGTGGGTCTGGAATTTCACGCGGGGAGGCTGGGTAGCTTAAATAAACATGAAAACTAATGTAGCGATCATCGGAGCAGGGCCAGCGGGACTAACCGCGGCTTATTTGCTTTCCAAGAATAACGTCGATGTCACCGTCCTCGAAGCGGATCCGGTCTACGTCGGCGGCATCTCCCGCACCGCGACCTATCAGGGCTTCCATTTCGACATCGGTGGGCATCGCTTTTTCTCGAAATCAAAAGAGGTGAACGATTTCTGGCAGGAAATCTTGCCTAACGATATGTTGGATCGTCCCCGCTCTTCCCGGATTTTTTACGGCGGAAAATTTTTCGCGTATCCGCTGAAAGCAGTCGAAGCGCTCGTGAAACTGGGCGTCTTCAAGTCCACTCTTTGCGTTCTCTCCTGGATGAAGGCCCGCGTTCTGCCGGTGGCGAACCCGACGAATTTCGAGGATTGGGTGAGCAACCAATTCGGCAAACGCCTCTTCAATACCTTCTTCAAGAGCTACACCGAGAAGGTCTGGGGCATGCCCTGCAAAGAGATCTCCGCGGATTGGGCGGCACAGCGGATCAAAGGCCTTTCACTCGGGAGCGCGATCAAGAACGCGCTTTTCCCGCAAAAGCAACCGAAGGACAAAAGCAAGGTGATCAAGAGCTTGATCAATTCCTTCAAATATCCGCGGAAGGGTCCCGGCATGATGTGGGAAGCGTGCGCCGAAAAGACCCAAGCGCTGGGCGGAAACATCTTGATGGGCTCGAAGGTTGTCGGCTGTGCTTACGACGCCGAAACCTCCACCTGGAATCTGCGTTATCAGGATCAGACCGGTAACGTCCACACCCTCGCTTCCGAGCACGTCATTTCCTCCGCGCCGATGCGCGAACTGGTCAACGGCCTGCAACCCGCCGTCTCCGAGAAAGCGAAGGAAGCAGCCAATAGCTTGAAGTATCGCGATTTTCTCACCGTGATGTTGATTCTGAAAAATCGCGACGCCTTCGAGGACAACTGGATCTACATCCACGATCCAAGCGTGCAGGTGGGTCGGATTCAGAACTTCCGTTCCTGGTCGCCGGAGATGGTGCCGGATCCGGAAAAAGCCTGCTACGGCATGGAGTATTTCTGCTTCGAACACGATGGCCTCTGGGATTCCAGCGACGCGGAGTTAATCGAACTCGCGAAGAAAGAACTGATGCAGATAGGTCTTTCGAAAGAGGGTGATGTGATGGACGGCACCGTCGTGCGCCAGAAAAAAGCGTATCCGGTCTACGACGATTTCTATTCGAAACATGTCGCCACAGTGCGCGAAGAATTGGCCGCGCGCTTCCCGAATTTGCATCTCGTTGGCCGCAACGGAATGCACAAATACAACAATCAGGATCACGCCATGATGACGGCGATGCTCTGCGCCGAAAATATTTTAGCCGACACGGAACTCTACGATCTCTGGCAGGTAAACGGCGACGCCGAATACCACGAAGGTGGCGAAGCCGCGGTCGAGGAAATCAGCGGAACAGCTGTGCGCCAAGTGCCACGGCGTTTGCCAGCGACCCCGGAGCTGGCGTCGGAGCAGGGGTGAGTCGCCCCGCGACCTTTTGATTGGAAACGGCCGCGCAATAGATGCGCGGCTGTTTTTTAAGCGCCGCGCCGTTTCGCGTCATCCCGAGCCGGCGCAGCACGGTCGAGGGATCTCCCCGACGCAGTAGGTGGCACGCTGCTCAAGAGAGACCCGTACTGGCGGTGACGGGCCCAAGAGCGCGGAAGCGATTCAACCCTCTGCGGGATCCCTCGACCGTCTTCGCGGCTCGGGATGACACGTTCGGCTGCGAGTGAGTTAATGGCAGCGCGCCATTGTTCCGGCCGCGTTACTCCGCGAACGCTTCCATCGGCGGACACGAGCACATCAGATTGCGATCGCCGTAGACGTTGTCGATTCGCGCGACGGCGGGCCAGAACTTCGCGTCGTGCAACCACGCCGCGGGATAGGCGGCGCGCTCGCGCGAGTAGGGGCGGTCCCACTTGTCGGCTGTGACCTGACGCGCGGTGTGCGGCGCGTTTTTCAAGACGTTGTTCTGCTTGTCGGCTTTTCCGGAAACGACTTCCTGGATTTCCGCGTGAATGGAAATCATCGCGTCGCAGAAGCGATCCAGCTCCGGCTTCGCTTCGCTTTCCGTCGGCTCGATCATCATCGTGCCCGCAACCGGAAACGACACCGTGGGCGCGTGAAATCCGTAATCCATTAGCCGTTTCGCCACGTCTTCCACTTCCACGCCGGCGGTCTTGAATTGCCGCAAATCCACTATGCACTCGTGCGCCACCTGACCGCGCGCGCCTTTGTAGAGAACCGGATAGAAAGCATCGAGTCGTTTGGCGATGTAGTTCGCGTTCAGGATCGCGACCTTCGTGGCGTCGGCTAAACCACGCGCGCCCATCATCCGGATATACATCCACGAAATCGTGAGAATACTCGCACTGCCAAACGGCGCCGCCGAGACCGGACCGACAGTGTTGTCGAGTGCCGCTTCCCGC
>JBDUAE010000153.1:0-5386 GCA_040004805.1 Chthoniobacterales bacterium
ACGAAAGATTTTCTCATTAACGATCCGATCAGCCGTCAGCTCTATCTGGGCGAGCGGTTCCGGATGTAACTCGAAAGGATACGCGTGCAATCAGCCAACATTCATCCGCCGGTAAAAGTGACCGGCCGCCATCTGCAAATCACAGAGGCGATTAACGATTACGTGACCAAAAAAATCGAGAACCTGCATCTCGATTATCCAAAAATCATCGAGGCGCACGCCATCCTCGAAGTGGTGAAGCATCGCCACTCCGCGGAAGTGATTTTGGTTTGCTCGAATCACATCACGATCGAAGCCTGCGAAGAAACAGACGACATGTATGCCGCGATCGATGCGGTGGTCGACAAGGTGGCGCGCCAGATGCGGAAGTACAAGACGCGCCTGATGAAGAAGCACCGTCCGCGTAAGGATATCGTGCATCATTTGGAAGAGCACGTTCTCGAATCCGAGCCGGTAGAGATGTTGGATGGTGCCGACGAAGAAGAAGGGCCGCATCATGCGGTGGTGAAGAGCGAGCGGTACCCGGTGAAGCCGATGTTCGTGGACGAGGCGGTTTTGCAAATGGAGATGTCGACCAGCCGACAGTTCATCGTCTTTCTAAATGCGCGCAGCAGCCGAATGAATGTGCTCTATCGCCGGAAGGGTGGGGAGTTCGGGTTGATCGAGCCCTCGCGAAGCTAACGCAGCCGGAGATGGCAATAGGGACCGCTCCGGCTTAGAAAAGGAGCGAATGAGTGAACTGAGCAGCGGCCAACCCACCGTGACGCTCGGCGCGTCCGCGCGGAAAAACGTGCCGGTGGTGACGGTCGAGAGCTTTTATGAAGCGCACGCCGCGAAGCTGCAACTGAAGCTGGAAGGGAAAAGGGGCGGGTTTCATCGGAAGATTCGCGAACCCACGATTAACCGGCCCGGCCTCGCGCTTTCCGGTTTCTACAAATATTTCGCGGAAAAACGGGTGCAGGTTTTCGGCTCGGCCGAGCAATCCTATCTCGAGAGTCTTCCGGCAGTGGCGCGGGCCCGGCGTTTTCGCGCTCTCTGCCTGCAGAAGATTCCGTGCGTGGTCGTGTCACGCGGCGCGCACCTGGAGCCGGCGCTGCTCGCGATCGCGGAGGAGTTGGAGATCGCGGTGTTCCGGACGCCGATGGTGACGATGCGTTTTATTAACGCGGCGACGATTGCGATGGAGGCTGATTTTGCGCCGACGGTGACGGAGTTCGGAAGTACGGTGGATGTTCGCGGCGTCGGGGTTTTGATCCGAGGCCAGAGCGGCATCGGAAAAAGCGAATGCGTTCTGGGATTGATCGAGCGCGGCTACAGTCTGGTGGCGGATGACGTGACTAGAATCACTTCTTTCGAGGGGCGTGAATTGATGGCGACGGCGCCTGATTTGACCCGCGACCACATGGAAGTGCGTGGGATCGGGATCATTAACGTGGCGGCGATTTTTGGCATCGGCAGCATCCGGGTGGAGAAGCGGCTCGATCTGGTGGTGACGTTAAAAGATTGGCAGGACATGGAAGAGGTGGATAGAATCGGCCTCGATCGGGAAACCTACGAAATCCTGAAATTACAGGTGCCTCACGTTATCATTCCAGTCCGCCCTGGCCGCGATGTGGCGCGTCTCGTGGAAGTGGCGGCTCTCGATCAGAAATTAAAGTCGCTTGGGCGCAATAGTGCGCTCGAGTTTAATGACAGGTTGCTGAATTTAATGGGAAAGAAAGAGGGCTAATGGGACTGCTCCACCGCAAACCCGCCGGCGAGAAAATCGCGAAAGAGGTCACGATTGTGAACCGTCTCGGGATGCACGCGCGTCCGGCGGCGATGTTTGTACGGATCGCAAGCCGGTTTCGCTGCGAAGTGTGGGTCGAGAAAGAGGGAGAACGCATCAACGGCAAGAGCATTATGGGCCTGATGATGCTGGCAGCCGGGCAGGGTTCCAAACTGACAATTCATTGCGATGGTCCGGAGGCGACACAAGCGGTGCAGGAGTTGGAAGGCTTGATCGCGGCGAAGTTTAACGAGGATTGAACAAGGAGCTGCGAGCTCAGGGCGGGGCTCTCGGTTAGGCAGGCTTTTTTCGCGTGCGCTGATTGACACCCGACGTAGTCTCGCTCCGGCATGAGTGGCGACTTGAAACCCGAAATTCGATTTTACGGGGTCGGGGTGTCTCCCGGGGTTGTACAAGGCCGGATTCACGTGGTGGCGGATGATTTCGAGGAGATCGTGCGACGCCGGATTGAGCCAGGAGAGATCGCGGGCGAGATCGGGAGATTTGAGTCGGCCTTGATGCAAACTCGGGCGCAAATTCTCGAGATGCAGCAGCGGATCGCGGAAGCGATCGGGGCAAAGGATGCGGCTATTTTCGACGCACATCTTTTAGTGGTCGAGGACCGGACATTAAT
Source organism: Chthoniobacterales bacterium (assembly GCA_040004805.1). Classification (GTDB taxonomy): domain Bacteria; phylum Verrucomicrobiota; class Verrucomicrobiia; order Chthoniobacterales; family UBA10450; genus JACCTI01. The sequence continues at coordinate 2,403 of JBDUAE010000153.1, forward strand.
CGACGAAGTGTTGCGCAAACTCGAGGCCGATCTTTGCAACGTGGAGTTCGCTTTTCACGCGGTTGCGACCAATTACTCTGACACCTTGGGGAGGATCGACGATCCATATCTGCGCGAGCGCGCAGTCGACATCCAGGACGTGATGCGGCGCGTGATCAGCAATCTTCAGGGAAAAGCGCCAAAAGCGTTTCTGGGTTTGAACGAGCAACATATTCTGGTGGCGCACAACATCACTCCTTCGGACACCGCGACGATGGATCGGAAGCAGGTGCTCGGTTTTGCGACTGACCTCGGCAGCCGCACTTCGCACACCGCGATCATGGCGCGCTCCATGGGGATTCCCGCAATCGTGGGTTTGCATGATGTAACGGAGAAACTTGAGAGTGGTCTGGAGGTTTTACTAGACGGCTACAATGGCTTGCTGATTCTGAATCCAACCGCGGAGACGCTTTGGCATTACGGCGAACTGAAGGGCCGGCAGGAGCGGGTCACGGAGCAGCTCAGCGGTTTACGCGAGACAAAATCGACTACGCGTGATGGTCGCCACATTGTTCTGTCGGCGAATATCGAATTGCCAGCGGACGTGGAATCCGTCCTCCGAAACGGTGCAGAGGGAATCGGACTTTATCGGACGGAGTTCCTTTATCTGAATCGGCCAACGCTGCCGACGGAGGAAGAGCAGTACGAGATCTATCGGACCGTGGCGGCGAGCGTGGCGCCGCATTCGCTCATCATCCGCACGTTTGATTTAGGCGGGGACAAGATCGCCTCGCATCTCGATTCCAACGATGAGCAAAACCCTTTCCTGGGTTTGCGCGCGATCCGTTTTTCGCTGGAGAACCTGGACATTTTCAAGACTCAACTCCGGGCGATTCTGCGGGCGAGCGTGAGTGGGAACGTGAAAATCATGTTTCCAATGATTTCCGGGATCCAGGAATTGCGGCGCGCCCGCACCGTGCTGGAAGAGTGCCGGGTGGAGTTGGAGGCTGAAGGCATCGCCTCTGGCGCTACCGATGTGGGGGCGATGATCGAAATTCCGAGCGCGGCTCTTTGTGCGGGAGCTCTGGCACGGGAGGTGGATTTTTTTAGTGTCGGGACGAACGACCTGATCCAGTACGCGGTCGCGGTCGATCGCTTAAACGAGCGCATCGCCCATCTCTATGAACCGACGCATCCGGCGGTGCTTCGGCTTCTAAAGATGGTGGCCGATGCGGCGCACGCCCGTGGGATTTGGGTGGGCGTCTGCGGAGAAATGGCCGGCGACCTGACGATGGTGCCGTTGCTGCTGGGCCTCGGCATGGATGAATTAAGTGTGAGCGCGTCCTTGGTGCCGCGGGTCAAACGCGCGGTGCAAAGCCTCTCGGTGCCGGAGTGTGAGACGCTGGTGGCGGAGGCGCTGGAATTAGAGACGCCGACTGAAATTCTCGCCCGTTGTGGCGAGGTAGCACATCGTTATTACGGAGATCTAATCGGGTAGGGGAGCTATTCCTCTTCCTCGTCTCCCATTTCGGGGTCGGGCTTTAGCCCTTCCTCTTCCATTTTCCGGAGGACGTCGCTCATGTCGTCTACTTCGTCCCAGACTTCCTGGCTGACGTAGATCGGCGCTTTTTGTTGAGTGGCCAGCGCAATGCAATCGCTGGGGCGCGCGTCGAGTTCGATGATTTTCTTCTGCTGCAATTCGTTTTCGGCCCGGATGATCATGCGCCCGTAGTAGGTGGCATTTTTTAGATCATTAATGATGATCCGTTCCACGTGCGCGCCGAGTGCCGTCATGAGGTGGCCCATGAGATCATGGGTTAACGGCCGCTCTTTGGCGACATCGCGCATAAACATCGTGATCGCGCCGCCGACAGTCTGGTCAACGTAGATGATGAAAACTTTATCGTTGTTCCCGAGGAAGACGGCGCAACCGCCACTGGTCGGAAGCACCGCGCGCACCTGCACCTCGACGACCGTCTTATTCATCGCGAGAAGTTACTTGTGCCGGCTCCGGAACACAAGGGAACGGCATTTTCCATCGCGAAACTTCCGTCGCCACAGCGGAACGCGCGATGATTTTGCGGACCTGCCCTTGCATGTTCCCGCTGCTCATTGAATATGCGCATTGCGTTGGCCGCCGTGACCGAAAAACCGAAGACTGAATGGGACATCGAAGCCGCCATTGCGACCTATAACGTCGACGGGTGGGGCAGCGGATATTTTACCGTCAACGCCGCTGGTAACGCCGAGGCCCGGCCGCTTCGGGAAGCCGGCGGTTCGATCGATATTCTCGCGGTGGTAAACGAAGCCCGGGCGCGCGGCTTGGGGTTCCCGCTCGTGATTCGTTTTCAGGATCTGCTGCGTGATCGCGTTCAGGCGGTGAACCACGCCTTTCAGGCGGCGATGACGGAGTTTGGCTATCGGAACACTTACCGGGGCGTTTTCCCGATTAAAGTGAACCAGCTGCGCGAGGTGATCGAGGAAATCGTGGACGCGGGCCAGGAATTCCACTTCGGTCTTGAGGCGGGGTCGAAACCGGAATTGATCGCCGCGCTCGCGATGCACAAGGATCTCGAGAGCCTCATCATCTGCAACGGCTACAAAGATCGCGCCTACATCCGCTCCGCCATGCTGGGTTGCCGTCTCGGGAAGTCGGTCATCATCGTGGTCGAGAAGATCGAGGAACTAGAGCAGACGATCCGGGTGGCGAAGGAAATGGGCGTCGAACCGCAGATCGGCATCCGGGTGCGTTTGCACAGCAAGGGCTCCGGAAAGTGGACCACGAGCGGCGGGGAAGACGCGAAGTTCGGGCTCGATACCGCGAATCTGGTGGCGGCGAGTGAACTGCTGAAAGCGGAAGGTTTAGCGCATTGCCTGAAATTGGTACACTTCCACGTCGGCTCGCAGGTGCCGGATATTTCCACGATCAAACGCGCGGTGCGTGAAGCGGCTCGCTATTACGCCAAGCTTTCGAAGCTCGGCCACGCTCTCGGCTATCTCGATGT
>JBDUAE010000154.1:0-5381 GCA_040004805.1 Chthoniobacterales bacterium
TCTATTTTTGGCACATGGTGGGAAATAAATTCCTCACTCTGCTTTCGAACATGTGTACCAATCTGAACCTGACCGACATGGAGACGTGCTATAAAGCGTTTCGACGTTCCGCGGTGGGCGATCTCGTGATTTGTGAGAACCGTTTCGGATTTGAACCGGAGCTCACCGCTAAACTCGCGCGCGCCAAGTGCCGCATCTATGAAGTGGGCATTTCCTACGACGGACGCACTTATGAGGAAGGGAAAAAGATCGGCTGGAAAGACGGGTTGCGTGCAGTGTACGCGATCTTCAAATACAACTTCTTTGCCCGCGAAAGCCGGGCGGCGATGACGGTTTTGTCTCGCCCGCGTCCGCTCCCCGCGCCGTGCGAAACCGAGCTTTCCTACCGCTAATAGCACACGCTGCCGTCTGCGTGGCTTTGGCCTCCGGCTTCCTCTGGTTCGCAGTGGGGGAAGTGGCGCCGGTGGGAAATTTTCGGCCGTGGCTGAAGTTTCACAGTACCGACAATTACCTGAGCGCTCTGATCGGCCGCGATTCCGGCTCCGAGTTTCTCCTGCACGCCTTTGCTGCGCTTCCGGCAAAGGCACCGATCGCCGTCGTCTACAGTGAGGAGAGTAATGCCGACACTTTCCTTTCCTATCTCGTGACCTATCTGGCCTGGCCTAGAGCGGTGCGGGCGGTGGCGGTGACCTCTTCCACCTACGCGAGCAAACTGGGAAAATTGGATACAACCGGACTCTGCGCGGTGATTTTCTGTGGCGTCCCACCGCCACCTAATACCCAAAATCGCGTGCGTCTCGGCGAGAATCTTGTTTTAGTTCCGCGAATCGCCGCGCCGGAATAGCGGTATGCTTCTTCTCCTGGGATTACTCGCCGGTTTGTGCACGCTCCTGCTCGCAGGCGGAGGGATTACGTTGCTCGCCTTCCAAGGTAAGGCTCGGCTCAATTTTCTCGAAGTGGTGGCGCTAAGTTGGCTCTTCGGGACGGGCGCAGTTTCGTTTCTGCTCTGGGTTGGCGGGGCCGTTTTTTCTGGGGCTAGCCTTCAGTTTACCGTCACCGCGATTGCGCTCGCGCTCGGGTTATTCGGGTTTGTCCGGGCGCGCAAAGCCGGTCAGCGTATGGTTTTCCCGCGACCGCAAACGTGGGTGGAAGGTCTGCTCGCCGCCGCGCTCGTCCTCGAATGCGGGCTTCTGATTTACGTCTCCTTCTCGCGCGGTCTGGGTTGGGACGGATTGCTAAACTGGGAGGTGAAGGCGCGTTACGCATTCTTAAATGGCGGGGTGATGCCGGCTGCTTATTGGAGCGATGTTTCGCGCGATTTTACCCATCAATCTTATCCGCTTTGGATCCCATTCACGGAATTGTGGCTCTACCTTTGGATGGGCGAAGCGCAGCAATTTTGGATCAAACTCATTTTCCCGGCCTGCTATTTCGCTGGCGCCATTTTGTTGGCAGTCTTCGGCGCCCGCCTCACGGGTCGGCGCTGGATCGGTCTGCTCACCGCCACCTTGCTCTTCTTTGTCCCTTGCCTAACGAATTGGCCGGGCGGCGTTCAAGTCGGCTACGTGGATGTGCCCTTGAGTATGGTCTATCTGGGCGCGATCGGATATCTTCTCCTCCAGTCGGATGCGATCGACCCCGCGCAATGGCGCATCATGGGCCTGTGTCTCGCGCTCCTGCCTTGGGCGAAACGGGAGGGGAATGTGTTATGGTTGATCGCCGCGCTGGTCGGGGTTTTCGTGCTCTGGCGCAGCGGCCACTCTCGGCGCGCGCTGCTCTGGCTCGTTCCTGGTTTCCTCATCATGATGGGATGGAAATTTTTCTACACCGCGATGGGCAAAGGACCAGGCACGGAATTTCTGCCGGTGACGTGGACCAACGTGACCACCAACCTGCCGCGCGCGTTCCCGATTCTGCGTGCGGTTTTGGAAGAGATGCTCTTAAAAAGTCGCTGGAGTTTGTTCTGGCCGATTGTCGCCCTGGCCTTCTTGGCGCTGCTGCTGCGGGCACGTGATCGGCGGTTGCTGATTCTCTTCTTCGCGGTGGCCGCCCCGATAGGAATTTATGCGTCCGCCTATGTGCTCAGCAGTTGGACGAGTTGGATGGGACACGCGGAAGCCTCGCTCTCGCGTCTCCTGTTACACGTAATGCCGGTCGCCTGGCTGGCGATCGCGCTCGCGCTCCGGCCGCCGCGCATCCTGGCAGTGAAAGCCGGCGCTCTTGGAACAGCTTAGTCGCGTGCGTCATCGAACAAATTTCCTGATTCGGTATGCGCTCCCGTGGGCAATCTTTGGCGTCGCCTTCGTCCTGCTGGGCGCTTTCCAGATTTGGCCGACGGTTCGGGGCTCGACCTTCGGCCCGGTGTTGCCATATCACACCACAAATAGCTATCTCATCTCTTTGCTCAAGATTCGCGATGGCTCGGAACGTTTGCAGCGGGCTTTGGCGGCGCTTCCCGCCGATCGACCGGTCGCCGTCCTGCTTCCGAAAGACGATGAGAGGTGGATATTTGTCGGTTATTTGATCGGTTACTTTGCCTGGCCGCGCGAGGTGCAAATCGCCCCGCTGACGAAGCTGAATGCAGCGCACGAACTTCATGCTCTGGATCGCGACTCGTTAGGCGGGATTTTCTTTGCGGGGTTTCCGCCGCCACCCGGTTTCAGCCCGGCGCTTTCCATCGGAGCCGGCCTGACCATGGTCCCAAAGATGGTGAATGCGGAGCCGGCTCCATGATTTTCCTGGGAGTATTGGGCGCTCTGCTCACCCTACTGGCCGCCGGGTTTGGCCTAACTCTGCTTCTGCTGCGCGGGAGGGCTCAAATCAATTTACTCGAAGCAGCTGCACTCGCGTGGCTCTTCGGCAGCGGCGCTATTTCCCTTTTCCTCTGGGGCGGTGGCCTCGTCGCCAAGGGCGCTCCACTTCAGCTCGGGATTACTGCGCTGGCGGTCTTTTTTGCGGCCTATGGTGCGATCGAAGCGCGGCGGCGGCAGGTTAAATTTTATTTTCCAAAGCCGCGCCATCCGATCGAGTGGATACTGGCAGGAGCGATTGCGTTGGAAGGCGCGATCATATTTTTTAGCGCGGGCTCTCACGGTCTTGGTTGGGACGGTTTGTTGAATTGGGAGGTCAAGGCGCGCTACGCTTTCTTGAACGACGGCGTTATCCCGGCCGCCTACTATCACAGTGCCAGCCGCGCTTACACCCATCCCGGGTATCCGTTGCTGATCCCGCTCACGGAGCTCTGGTTTTATCGCTGGATGGGCGAAATAAATCAGTTCTTCATCAAACTGATATTCCCTCTCTACTACGCGGCCGGAGCGATCCTGCTCGCGACCGCGGGAACGCGCCTAACGAATCGTCGCTGGCCCGGACTTGCTGCGAGCGCGCTCCTTTTCTTTGTGCCGGCGCTTACGAGTGCCCCAGGCGATGCCGCGGGCGGTTACGCAGATTTTCCGCTTGGCGTTCTCTATCTTTGCTCCTTCGCCTACCTGCTTCTGTTTTCCAAGAGCGGCGCGGCTTTTGATTTACGCGTATTTGCGATCGCGACCGCGCTGTTGCCGTGGGCGAAACGCGAGGGCGCAATTCTTTGGTTCGTCGCAGTTCTCTGTGGGGCAGCGATTCTCTGGCGGCGACGGGAAAAATTGCCGGCCTATTTGTGGCTGCTTCCGGGTTTGTTCGTCATTCTCGCGTGGAAATTATTCCTCCACTTCATGCACCCAGCTGAGGGCGTAGAATTTCTTCCGCTCTCCCTCGCCACGGTGAGCGGGAATTTACCGCGCCTCGGCCCGATCTTTCGCATGGCCCTTGGAGAAATGCTGGAAACGACGCGGTGGAGCCTGTTCTGGCCCGGCCTAACGATCGCATTCCTCTACCTGGCGGTGGGAATGCGCGACCGCCGTTTTTTCATTTTGGCGTTCGCAGTGGGGACGCCCCTTGTCGTCTATTCTGCGGCTTATCTGCTCAGCGCGTGGCCCGATTATTCGCTCCATCTTGGGGCTTCGTTTTCGCGCCTTTTGCTCCATGTGATGCCGGTGGGGTGGCTCGCGATCGCGCTGGCTGTTTCGGGGTCAGCCGCCGCTTCGCCTCCGCCAGATAATCCGGATCAATCTCAAAACCGATAAATCTCGGGACCCCGCACTCTTGCGCCGCGACCGCGGAATTGCCGATGCCGAGGAAAGGATCGAGCATCGTCTGCACACGCTCAATTCCGTGCAGCTTGATGCAATTCACCGCCAACTGCACTGGGAACGTCGCCGGATGCGGTCGATCTCGATCGCGGCTCTTGATCGTCTGATACGGCACAAACCAGGTGTTGCCGCGGCAGCGTTTATCTCGGCCGCCGGTGTGACTCCAACGCGCGACATTGCTCTTATCCTGATAGGGCACGCCGAGCGCGAGCCGGTCGATCGGCGTCCGTCCCTCAGCGGTGAGATGGAAAACGAATTCGTGGCAATCGTTCAGGTAACGGGGCGAGTTGATCGGCTTGAAATGCCCGCGCGAAATAGAGGCGCCACTCTCGTCCTCGAGGGTGATCGCCTTGATCCAGTGAATGGAATTCTGGAGCGTGAAATGTTTCTGCAAACGCAAAACCAACTCGAAGGGCAGAAGCGGATTTGAAGGTGCCGCGCCCACATTTAAAAAAAATGAGCCATCCGCCTTCAAGACGCGCCGCGTCGCCGCGCCCCATTGCTCGCACCAATCCAGATAGCTCCCACGCTCCTGCGAATCCGAATATTTGCCGTATGCAATTCCGAGATTGTACGGCGGTGAAGTCACGATCAGGTCGATCGATTTTTCTTCCAGTTGCGCCATTCCCGCTACGCAATCGCCGTGCTGCAGGTCAAACGCTTCCATCTTGCCCGTGGTCGATAAGCGACTAACTCACGCGACGGCTCACGGCGAAAGACGCTCGATCAGCCAGCTGCCCTGAGCCTGACGCGTGTAGCGGAAGCGATCGTGCAAACGATTCGTGCGGCCTTGCCAGAATTCGATTGTCTCCGGCAGCACTTGGTAGCCGCCCCAATGCGGCGGTAGCGGAATAACCTTGTCGGCAAATTTTTTCGTCGCAGCCGCGAGTTGTGCCTCCAGGGCCGCGCGATCCGGAATCACTTCGCTCTGGTGCGACGACCACGCCCCGAGCTGGCTGCCCTGCGGTCGCGAATGAAAATATGCCTCCGATTCTTCCTGGCTCATTTTCTCCGCGCGTCCGTTAATCCGAATCTGGCGCTCCAGTTGCGCCCAAAACAGATTTAGCGCCACCCGCGGATTGCCGGCGAGCTGCCGTCCTTTCGCACTCTCATAATTGGTGAAAAAAAGGAAACCGTCGGCGTTCACACCTTTCAGCAGAACGACGCGCGCATCCGGCGCTCCGTCCGCGGAGA
>JBDUAE010000561.1:0-1620 GCA_040004805.1 Chthoniobacterales bacterium
TCGGTGGGCGCGGCTTCGCGTCGCGTGAGGTAATCGGAAAAATTCATCCCGGCGAGCGCGGCAGGATCGCTCGTCTCGTTCTCTAGTGAACGCATCGCGGAGAAGAGGAAACGATTGACGCCGTCCGGCCCGGGACTGCCGACGCGGATGGAGGGGAGAACGCGAAAGCCTTCGTCAACGCGGAGTCGTTCCCGTAAACCTTGGTGCGCTTCGATCAACGACGTTTTTCCCGCGCCCGCCGGCGAATAAAGTAGCACGATCCGCTCGGCGATGAGGAGGTCGATGAGCGCGTTGATTTCGCGCGTGCGCCCAAAAATCTGATCGTTCGCGCCGAGCGCGCGCGGACCCGCATACGGATTGCCGGCGAGACGGCTGATCGCATCTCGCGCGCCGGTCGCAGCGGTGGTGTCGGTTATTTCTACCGGCAGAGTGGGCTCAGACATGGTCAGATTTCCACTGCAGTTCCGGCGGCAGATGTTCCTGAAGCTGCTTCAAGAAATCCTCGGCGCTCCCCCAGAAAATATCGAAGGGCACATCGGTGCCGAAAGAGCGTTGCAGAAACGCCTTCGCGCGCGCGGGATCGAGCGAGCCGTCGCGTTCGGGATCGATTTGAACGGCTACGTGCGAAAATTCCTTTAGCTGCTCGCGTCCCTCGCCCGTCATGATGCTGCGGAACAAAACCCGGAAATCCCAATCGCTGATTTCGAAACCGAGAAAGAGGAGCGCGGCCTTCGTCAACCGTCGCCGGACCGTACGCGGGACCGAACTCTTGTTGTTGGTGTAGTCGATCAGGAATTGAAAATAATCGTCCTGAGTTAGAACCACGGAGGTCGGATCGGAAAGCTGGCCGAAAAGGTGAAAGACGAGCGGTTCCGCCGGAGTCGGCGTGTAGTCCAGATCGCCGGTGGCATCTTCGTCGAAGGCGTGACGCGGGCACAATTCCACTCGCGGCTTGCGCGTGGGTGAGACGAGGGCGTCCGCCATCAAGTTGTCGGGATTAGTCGAGACGTAGACTGGCAATTGGAGCGCGGCGAGCATCTCATGCGCATCATCAAAACCCTGGGCGCGGCGGACCGCGGCGGCGGCGGAAATCACGTCCATGACTGGCCCCGCTTTGACCGCGTCGGTTAAATCGCGACCCGATTGCTGGAGCGTGCCGGCAAGAAGCGCGCTTTCAAATTCCGAGCGCGCGAAGCTCTTCGATTGATCGAAAGCGATGAACTGAGCGACCAGCGGCAGATCTTCGCGGGAAGGTCCGGCCATCGGATACTTCTGCTCGTCGGCTAATTTTCGAGCCAGATCGCGGAAAGAGCCGACGACTGGTTCGAGCAAGCCGCTGCCGAGAATCGGCGTGCAATTTCGGCTGGTGATGGCGCCGACGAGCGATTTCCAACGCTGGAATTCCGCCTGTTGATCCTTGCTCTCAAAACCCGGGCTGTACCACGAGAGACGGCCGCGTTTGAGCGACATGAAAAGCGCCGGCACCCACCAATCTTCGCGTTCACGAATCGCGCCCCGCGCCGCCGCCATGGCGCGATCGATCTGGCCGTCCCGCTCCAGCTCGGTGAAGAAGATCGGCATGAATTTGCTCACCGTCTCCATCGAGATGTTGCCCTGCAT
>JBDUAE010000562.1:0-1620 GCA_040004805.1 Chthoniobacterales bacterium
CGCATGAGGCTGACGCGCTGGCGTTGGCCACCGGAAAGTTCAGCCGGATAACGATCGAGTCCGGTTACGGGAAAACGGGTGAGCGCGCAGAGTTCTTCGAGGCGGCTTTGCATTTCCGCAGGTGGCCGTCCGAGATGCCGCGCCATAAGGAGGACGTTATCGCGCGCGGTTAAATGCGGGAACAAGCCACCGTCTTGAATGACGTAGCCGACACGGCGCCGGAGAGAGGCGAGTCGACCGGACGCGAGTGGGACACCGTCGATCTGGATGGTGCCGGTGTCGGGTGAGAGTAAGCCAATGATGAGGCGCAGGATGGTGGATTTGCCGCAACCGCTCGGGCCGATGAGGACCGTGGTCTTCCCGGGAGCAAATGAGAGATCGAGCGGCTGGAGCGCAGTCGCAGAAGCATAGCGCTTACTGACGCCGCGCAATTCTACCGAGGCGGCCGTTTTTTCCGGATTCGTCATACGGAGCGAAATCGAAGCACCGCTGCATTATTCGGCGGAGGTCGGGCGAAGACGAGCGGGAACGTGCGCCAGATTTAATCCGCGACTACGAAATGGAAAACCGCGAACCACTGCTTCGCGTCGGACCACTGACGCGAAAGCTTGAAGCCGGCCTCACGGGCGAGCGCGGCGAAGCCTTCCGGCGTGTGTTTGTAGGAATACTCGGTGATGATTTTTTCGCCGGCCGCGAAAGAGAAAGTGCGGCCACCGAGATGAACGGACTGCGCGGTGCGCGCAACCAAATGCATTTCGATGCGATGGAGGTCGTGATTGTAGACGGCACGATGTTCCCACGCGGCGAGGTCGAAATCGGCACCGAGTTCGCGATTGGCGCGAGCCAGGAGATTGAGATTGAAAGCGGCAGTGACTCCGGCGCGATCGTTATAGGCGGCTTCGAGAACGGCGAGCGGTTTTTGCAAATCCACTCCGATAATCAAGCCGCCGCTGTGTCCGGAGAGCCGGCAAATTCGCTCTAAGAAGTTCTTCGCTTCCGCCGGTTGCAGATTTCCGATGGTGGAGCCGGGGAAAAAGACCGCGATGTGTTCAGCCGGCTGGGATGATGTCGGCAAACGCAGCGGCTGGAGGTAATCGGCGCAGACGGGTAGAATCTCGAGCGCCGGCATTTGCAGCTGGAGGGTTTCGGCCGATTCGATCAGCCGTTGTTTCGAGATATCGACTGGGACGTATGCGATCGGATTTTCAAGATGCTGCAAGAGCAGCCGGGTCTTTATTCCGGCGCCGGTTCCGAAACCGACGAGCTCGGCGTTCGCACCGATGGAGTCCGCCATCTCCGGCGCGAATTGTTCGAGAATGGCAGTCTCAGTGCGGGTGACGTAATACTCCGGCTGCTCGCAGATTTCGAGAAAAAGATCGGAGCCTTTCTCATCGTAGAAAAATTTAGACGGCAGAGTAGGCGGCGACGACGCGAGCCCGGCGAGAGCTTCGGCGAGGAAGTCGGAAGCGGCGGGCTCGAGATCGAGAATCTCGATCCCGGCGGCGAGCCGGGTCATGCCAGGTCCCGCGCGAGTCGCAGGCCGGTGAACTGCCAACGCTTTTCGGGTTGGAAGAAATTCCGGTAAGTGGCGCGCATGTGATTCTGCGAGGTGGCGCAAGA
>JBDUAE010000563.1:0-1619 GCA_040004805.1 Chthoniobacterales bacterium
CCAGTTCGATCACCGTCTCCTCGCCGACCGGCGCACTTTCCTGCGGCAGAAAGCCGATCGTAGCCGACTTTTCACTCGAAACCTGACCTGCATCCGGCGAAGCCTCGCCCAAGATCAGCGAAAACAGCGTCGACTTCCCCGCGCCATTCGGCCCTACCAAACCAACGCGATCGCCACGGTTCACCTGGAGCGACGCCTCTTCAAAAAGCGTGCGTCCGGCGAAGGCCTTGGTGACTTGAGAAATCGTAAGCATGCGAGGGCGGCCAATGTCGCAAACCCCTGCGCTCGCGCAAGGGAGGCAGGCCCAGGCATTGCCCACAAACGCGTCCCGGCTTATGGCTTGGGACGATGAAACGCTTCACTGTTGCCGCTGTTTTCGTCCTCCTTGGAACCGTTTTCACTTTTGCCAAGGAGCCGACGAAACCGTTCGATTATCCGATACCGCCGAAGAGCGAGCAGTCGGATGATTACCACGGCACGAAGGTCGCCGACCCGTATCGCCCGCTGGAGAATGCCGACTCGCCGGAAACAAAAAAGTGGATCGAGGAGGAGAACAAACTCACCTTCAAATTCCTCGAAGGCGTCCCTGAGCGGAAGAAGATCAACGATCGCCTAACGAAGCTTTGGAATTACGAGAAATACGGCGTGCCCTACCGTGAGGGTGAACGTTTCTTCTTCACTAAAAACACCGGCCTGCAAAATCAAAGCGTCCTCTACACCGCGCCAAAATTGCCGGGTGAACCGAAGCTCCTCCTCGATCCGAACACGCTCGCAAAGGATGGCACCACTGCGCTCACCGGCAGCGAAGTATCACACGACGGTAAGCTGCTTGCCTACGGTCTCGCGCAGGCGGGCTCGGATTGGCAGGAGTGGAAAGTGCGTGAGATCGAGAGCGGGAAAGATCGCGAGGACACGATCAAATGGGTGAAGTTTTCGAACGCTTCCTGGGACCGAGACGGCTCGGGATTCTTCTACAGCCGCTACGATGAGCCGACCGCCGATCAGCTCAAGGCCGCGAATTATTTCCACAAACTTTACTTCCACCGCCTCGGCACGCCGCAGACCGACGACAAGCTGGTCTACGAACGTCCCGATCGAAAGGGATGGCTCTTTAATGGTTCGGTGACGGAGGACGGGAGCTATCTCATTATCACCGTTTCAGAAGGCACCGAATCGAAGAATCGCGTCTTCTTCAAAGCACTCGCGGGCGACGAAAAACCAGTCGTCGAATTGCTGAACAAGCAGGACGCAGAATACGTTTTCATCGGCAACGATGGGCCGGTCTTCTGGTTCCGCACCACGCTGGAAGCACCGCGCGGCCGCATCATTGCGATCGACACCACGAAGCCGGAAGACGTCAAAGAGCTGGTCGCGCAAACCGAGGATAAGCTCGCTGGGGTGCAGGTGGTGGGCGACCGCTTTATCGCGAATTACCTGAAGGACGCTCACTCTCTCTTGCGCCTCTTCGAGTTGAGCGGCAAACCAGACGGCGAGATCGCGCTCCCGGGCATTGGCACCGCGAGCGGCTTTAGCGGGAAGCGCGGCGACACGGAAACGTTCTACACCTACGTCAGCTACACCGAGCCGCCGACGGTCTTCCGTTACGATTTGAAGAGCGC
>JBDUAE010000564.1:0-1619 GCA_040004805.1 Chthoniobacterales bacterium
GTGGCTGGGGAATCGTCTGACCATGATCCCCAGGCGGTGGGTAATTCCGGTCGATTAGCGGTGGCTGGGGAATCTTCTGGCCGTGGCCTCCAGGCGGTGGGTAATTTCGGTCGATCAGCGGTGGGGGCGGCGGCACGCGATGGTACGGTGGGTTCTCGTCGTCGGGTGGGCGTTTACAATCGGGAGGGCAAGGCAGCGGATACCACCAGCAATGAGGCGGTGAGGGCGGACACTTGGTTTCCTCGCCCGGGGAGCCGTGCCAGCGGTAGCATCCGCAGCCTGATTCCCACCACCACCAACCGTCGATTTGAATCCAGACCCACTCGCCGCCGCGTCCGTACGACTCGTAGGCGCCGCACCAGAGATACGACCAGCGACCGCCATCCACTGCCTGGGGTGTGAGCATGAAAGCGTGCTTCTCGCCCGCCTTCGTGATCCCTTCTCCGACGATCACCATCGAGTCGTTCAGCGCTTTCGCGGCAGTGAGCACTTGGAAATTGCTGGTGGAGAGATCGCATAGGGTGTTGAGGTCGAACATCTGCGCATTCACATCGAGAAAGGCGTGAACCGATCCGTCAGCGACCGTGGAAAAGCCGACCGCATGGCCAGGTGTGTTTAATCCCAGAATGCTACTCTGGTCTCCTCCCAAGGTCCCGGCATCCGTCACGCCCTGCTCGGAAGAAATGAAGGCGTGGAAAACACTCGTGTCCTGGAGATCGGCTGCGCCGGCAATATTAGCGAGGTTGTTTGCGCCTGCGGTACTTCCGGCACCTCCGAGCGTACCGAGGTCCCGCATTTGGCCGTCCCGGTAAACGAAGGCGTGGCCGAACCCGTCTGCGGTCTGCGCGAATCCGCCCACGACACCTGCGGCATTGACGCTGTTGGCTGTGCTCGTGGCGCCACCCAGCGTCCCGAGATCCGTTACGCTATAGCCGAGCTGAGCCTCCGCGCGCGAATAGGCGAAAAGCAGGAGGAGGATGAGAGCGGGGTAGAAGGAGCGTGGAATTTTCACTTACCCTTTGCTAACGGAAACGCTGCCGAAAGTTTCAGCCTTTCTCGAAAAAACTAAGCGCGGCCCGTTAAAAAGACGCTCGCGAGAGTTCCTGCCTGAGCAGATTCAACGCGAGATCTCGAAGACAACGGGGAAGATCGCGAGCTTGACCTTCTTCCCCGCCATTCCGACACCCGAGATCGTGGAAACTTCCACGAAGCCCGGCCGTCCGTCCGCTTCCGAGGTGAAGACTTTGATGTCTCGCGCGAAGACGCCCTTCTCTTTCGCATCGAACGGGCCGCCGGTGATTGGCCGGACGTCTCCCGTCGGGTCAACGAAGGAGAGCTGATAAAACAGGCTCGGCCCGCCCTTGGACCCATCGTATGTCAGCGAAACGATCTGGCCCTTACCGATTTTCATGTCTTTCGCTGGTCCGTTCGTGATCGAAGGATCGCAAAAGATTTTGTAATAACCCGCCGGATCTTTGATTTCCGCCGCAGGCGACTGCGGCCCAAAAGCGTTCAGCAAAGTGAAGAGAGTAAACGAGTAGAAGATGGTTTTCATGGCGAGATCCTCCCGTTCACTTCTCCACGATCTTCACCAGCTCGACCCGGCGATTTTTCGCGCG
>JBDUAE010000565.1:0-1607 GCA_040004805.1 Chthoniobacterales bacterium
TTATGAGCATGGATTCATTGAAGGATTTGTACATCGACGAACTGAAGGATCTTTATAACGCGGAGAACCAACTGGTGAAGGCGTTGCCGAAGATGGCGAAGAAGGCGTCGGCGCCGCAGTTAAAGAAGGCGTTCGAGGATCATCTCGCGGTGACGAAGAACCACATCGCGCGGCTGGAAACGATCTTTAAGGGCCTGGGCGAGAAGCCGACCGGGAAGGTCTGCAAGGCGATGAAGGGCCTGGTGGAAGAGGGCAAGGAAGTGATCGAAGAAAAAGGCGATCCATCAGTCCTCGACGCGGCACTGATCGGCGCGGCGCAACGGGTTGAGCATTACGAAATGGCGGGCTACGGAGTCGTGCGCACGTTTGCGCAACTCCTCGGCGAAGGGAGGGCCGCGGAGATGTTGCAGCGGACGCTGAATGAGGAAGGCGAGACGGATAAGAAGCTGACCGAGCTCGCGGAAACCGTGATCAACGTGCAAGCGGAGAACGCGGAGAAGCCCGCCGCGAAGAAGCGCACGGCAGCGGCGAAGAAATCTGCGAAGCGGTAAGCGGCTGTCGGCTGATTTTTGACGAACCGCCATCGCCGGCCGCGCGCCGACGATGGCGGTTTCGTTTCTAGAAGAGAAGGCGGAGGCTGAGAGCGCGATGGGATTAAAGGAATACAAAGCGAAACGGGATTTCGCGGTGACGGCGGAACCAGCCGGCGGCAAGAAGGCTCCGCGGGCGGCGAAAGGCGCGTCGCGTTTCGTGATCCAGAAACATGCGGCGTCGAGTTTGCACTACGATTTCCGCTTGGAGATGGACGGCGTCTTGAAGTCGTGGGCGGTGCCGAAGGGTTTACCGTGGAAGAAGGGTGAGAAGCATCTCGCGGTGGAGGTGGAGGATCATCCGGTGGAATACGGGACCTTTGAGGGCGTGATCCCGCCCGGGCAATACGGCGGCGGCACGGTGATGTTGTGGGATCGGGGCGAGTATGCGGTGCAGGGCGAGAAGCCAGTGGAGGCGTGGCGCGAGGGACGGTTACATTTTTTCCTCAAGGGCGAGAAGGCGAAGGGCGAGTGGGCGCTGGTGCGCACGCGGATGCAGGGCGGAAAGCCGCAGTGGTTGCTCTTGAAGACGGGTGAGAGCGCGCGGCCGCTGGGAAAAAAGCGCGACGATCAATCGGCGACAAGTGGGCGGACGATGAAGCAGATTGCGAAGGACCGCGACGCGGAATGGGCGTCGAATCGCGCGGAACAAACGCCTCCAGCGAAGCGGAAGAGGGCGCGGAAAGAGACGACAGCGCGAAAGGCGTTCGCGATTCCGGATGATCTTCCGAAAGGGAAGCCGCGTTTTATTGCGCCGATGAAACCGAAGCTGC
Organism: Chthoniobacterales bacterium; assembly: GCA_040004805.1. GTDB lineage: Bacteria > Verrucomicrobiota > Verrucomicrobiia > Chthoniobacterales > UBA10450 > JACCTI01. The sequence goes on from JBDUAE010000565.1 coordinate 1,364, forward strand.
TCGAAGCGCCGCCGACGCAGGGCGGTTGGGTTTACGAATTGAAGTTCGACGGCATCCGGCTCATCGCGGTGAAGGATGGCGCCAAGGTGAAACTGATTTCGCGCAATGGGAACGAGCTGGCGGCGCGCTTTCCAGAGATCGTGGAGGCCGTGAAAGCGTTGTCGGCTAACGACTGCGTGCTCGACGGCGAGGTGGTGGCGTTGGACGGCGAGGGGCGTTCGTCGTTTCAACTGTTGCAAGGGCG
>JBDUAE010000566.1:0-1606 GCA_040004805.1 Chthoniobacterales bacterium
GCCGTTTTTGTTCGGACGCACTGGGTCCGACGCCAGCTCGGCCTCTTTCTTTACACCCTCAATGGCATCCCCTCGATCGTCTTCGGCATTTTCGGCTTCGTCGTTTTCGTCAAATATTTGCACTGGGGCAAATCGTGGCTCGTCGGTGGAATTCTCCTCGCCATCATGATCCTTCCCACCGTCACCGTGGCGCTGCTGGAGCGGATCAAAGCGCTTCCGCGCAAATACACCGAAGCCGCTGCCGGGCTTGGCTTGCGCCCAGCGCAAATCGTCTGGTCTGTGATTCTGCCGCAATCCTGGGGCGGCCTCATCACCGGCTCGTTGCTCGGTCTCGCGCGCGCCGCGGGCGAAACCGCACCGATCATGTTTACGGCCACGATTTTTGCCGGCGCCACCTTCCCCACCGGGGTGCGCGAGAGTCCGGTGCTCTCGCTGCCTTATCACATTTTCATTCTCGCACAGGACTCGTTCGATCCCTCGGTCGGCTCGAAGCTTTGGGGCTCCGCCCTCGTTCTCCTCGGGCTGGTTTTCCTGCTCAGCATGATTGCCCTCCCTTTCCGCCTCCACCTCCACGAAGAAGCCCATGGTTAATCCCACCGCCCTCGCCGCTCTTAACGCCAGTGCGCCTAACGAGCGCTCCGACGCCGCTGTCTTTCACGTTTCGAATTTAAACGTCAGCGTCCAGGGCAAAGCGATCCTGCGCGACGTCTCGGTCTCGATTCCGCCGCGGCAGGTGTTCGGAATCATCGGCCCGTCCGGCGCCGGCAAGAGCACATTCCTGCGCTGCCTGAATCGGCTCACCGATCTCACCCCCGAGCTGCGCGTTCAGGGCGAGATTCGTTATCACGGAAAATGCATTCAGGACGACGCGGTCGACCCCGACGCCCTCCGCGCGCGGATCGGATTCCTTTTTCAACAGCCGGTCGTCTTCCCGCGCAGCATTTTGGAAAATGTGACCTTCGGCTTGCGCCATCTGCGTCGCCTCTCCCACAGCTCGCTGCGCGAAGCCGCCGCACGCGCCTTGATCGAAGCCGCGCTCTGGAACGAAGTACGCGACCGGCTGAACGATTCCGCCCTCACCCTCTCCGTGGGACAGCAGCAGCGCCTCTGCCTGGCGCGCGTGCTGGCCACTCAACCCGAAGTCATCTTGATGGACGAGCCCACGAGCGCGCTCGATCCAAAATCCACCGCGGCGATCGAAGAGCTGATCCTAAAATTAAAAGAGCGGCACACCATCGTCCTCGTGACCCATAACGTGCCGCAGGCGCGCCGCGTGACTGATTGGCTGGCCTGCATCTGCGTGCGTGATGGCGCTGGCACCATCGCTGAGACCGCCTGCTGCGATGCCCTCCTCGAGAATCCGCAATGTCAGGAAGTCGTGGAATATCTGGGCGGCGGACTTACCCTGTCGTGATGAACCGTTTCGCGCAAAAGCTGGCTGAGCATTCGCTCCCGCTGCGGCATAAGAAGACGGAGATCCTGCAGATCAACGTGGGCAAGCTTTGCAATCTCACCTGTATTCACTGCCACGTGAACGCCGGGCCGAAACGTAAGGAAATCATGACCCGCGAGACGATCGATCGCGTGATCGATTGGCTGGCGCAGA
>JBDUAE010000008.1:0-17991 GCA_040004805.1 Chthoniobacterales bacterium
GGGTCGAAGTCGCTTGCTAGTTTGGCGGCTTCGTAGGCGGCAACCTTCTTCGGCGTGGCTTTAACGTAATAGCTGATCTGATCGCCCGGCTTGTAATTGCGACCGCTGGCGAGCGCGAGTTCGTAGGCCGCGGCGCGGTTGCGGCCTCCCCCAGCGATCTTTTGGCGATATTTCTCCAGGCTGTCCTGGAGGGTGTCGGTTTTCATTAGCATCTCGATCGGCATTTCGCCGGCGCGCATCCGGCGTTCGAAGTCGTCGCGCAATTGGGGGATGGCTTCGGATTTGCCCTGCATCTGGAGTTTGATGATCTCCTCAAGGAAGACGCGCTGGAATTTTTCGAGGCCGCGCGATTTCAAGGCGCCGCCTTTCATGATGACTTCGCCGTCTTTCGTGAGGAGTGCGTAGTTCTTCGCCTTGTAGCTGAACATGGCGTCGAATTGCTCGTCGAGCTCGACTTCGATTCCGGGCGGGAGTTCTTTCGCGAGTTCGCTCCGGAGCTGCTCGGGTTCAGCTTTCGGTGGCGGGACAAAGTAGATGCCGTCGGTGTCGACTTCGATGACCTGCGCGCCTTGTTGGCCCAGCCAGTCGATCATTTTCTTGAGCAAATCCCGGCCGATCTGTGTGACGCGTGCCGCAGCGTCGAAGTCAGCAAAGTGTCCCTGCGCGAAGCCAAGATAGCCGTAGAAGCTATTGATCAAAATCTTGAAGGTGTTTTGCAGCGCATGGAAATGTTGCTGTCGCGCCGCATCCTTTTCGGCGCGCATATTAGCCTTCGCCTCGAGTCGAAAAGTGCGGAGATCGGTCAGAAGGTGGCGGAAGATTTGCAGCTCGTCGGTGACGGGAAAGCAATCGAACTGCAACATGACCGACGGATAGAGCGATGCGATATCGCAGTGCCAGACATTGCGAGCCACGCCAGTGAAAAGGATATCGGTGTAGCCGCCTTCGAAGCCGCGCGACATCGGCAACTCCGGGATGCTGTGGCGCTGGCGAAGATATTCGCGGAGGAAAAGAGCATTAATACGGGTGGCGTTTCCGCGCACGACCACGTCCTGGTAGTTATAGGGGAAAATTTGCGCTTGGATAAAGTAGCTCGGGCTGAGCAACTCAGAAACAGCGCGCGTCTCGCGCACGGCGCAAAGCGCGCGCTGCCGGAAGCGCTCCTCGCCCGCCTGATAAGCGCGCTGCAATTCTCTACCAGCTAACGTCGACATCTCCGCGCTTTCACAGAAACCGAAGTGGCGCGCCACATCAGTGCGTTCAAAGCCAGCGAGCGAGCGCATCCCCACGTCGTAAAAGTGCGCGAGCAAAAACGTGTCGACAAAATGCCGTCCATCGACCGCGAACTTCGGATAATCGATCGTCTTCTCCGCGATCTGCAGCCGCGAAGGACGCGAACGCAAAAAGCCGCCGCTGCGACCCCAGTCAAGTTTGGTTTTCGCTTTGCGAGCACGGGCAACCAGATATGGAAGATCGAAACGGAAGAGGTCGTGCCCTTCGATCACGTCCGGATCGCGCTCTTTGATCAAACTCGTTAGGCGCTTAATCGCGGCGTGCTCGGATTCCTCTGCGTTCGTCGGATCGATCACGATCAATTCCTCCCAGCCGGTGTTATCGGACAGAGCGATGCTGGCGATGTGATTCTGCGATGCTTCCGCGAGATCGCCTTCCCCACTGAGCGAAAGCACTTCGAGTTGGAGTCGCTTCAGTTGCTCGAACGGAAGACCTTTGAACAGAGTGCGCCCGGTCTGCGTGAGATAATGCTGCACCGGATCGCTCAGCGCGAAGAAGCTGCGGCCCGCACTTTTTAAACCGTTGCGCAAAGCGATCAGTTCCTTCCAACTGTCGGTCGTCACCAGCCAGTTGTATTTCAGCTCCCCGGCCAGCTTTTCGGCATTTGTTAGGCCGAGATCGGCGACATCGCCATCGGCCCAGACGAACGGATGAAACTCCTCGACCTCGCAGATCGTCGCGCCATTTTCCTCCCGGCGATAAACCCGCACCGTGCCGCTGTCGCCCAGCTCGACAGCCACGATCCGGGGCATCGGGTCGAAGCCGAAGAGAAGGGTGTTGTCCTCGAAATGCATGCCGGCTATCCGCGCCTAAGGTCGATCGAACTCGATCGCTTTCCAGACCGCGCCGGTGTGTCGGTAGAAAATTCTCACGTGGTAAATCTGCTGTTCCGTAGGCGTCTCTCCGCGTTCGTATTGTTCTCTTTGCTCCGGTGTAATCCAACCGGTGAGCCCGCCGCCAATCCTCCCGCCAGCACTCGGATTGAATTGCGCTTTGATCGCAACAATGACCTCGCAGGTGGTGGGCGAGGGCTTGATGTGCTCGACCGTGAAGTCGTCGAAACGCAGGACCTCGACTGCGGCATCGCTCGGGCAATGCGGGCAGTCAGTATTTTGAGCGTGAAGCGGAGTCGCTTTGGTGGAGCGTAGGAACGCGACGCAGTCCTCCCCAATCTCCTCGGTCTCGGGCGCGGCTTCCGCAGTCTTCTCTTTCGCTTCGTCTTCTGCCTCGCCCGATGGCCCAGCAGGAGTCGCCACGGGGGTTCCCGGTGTCGGCTGTTTTTCGCTCTTTGAACTGTGAGGGCGGTCCGTTTTAGATTTTTCGGAACACGAAACCGCGAGCAGAGCCGCGAGCGCAATCATGGTGTAGCGAAACGGAATCCAGCGCGCGCTGGAGCGAAATCGAGGAGGCACGGTAAACCTATCGTTCATCCCAGCACAGCCGCCAAGAGTGAAGGCCGGGCTAAATCGTGTCGCCGCAAAAAAAGCGCGCTCGCTCCGTTGCCAGAGCGAGCGCGCACTAAGCGATCCGTGGAGTCTCCTCAGCTTACAGGCTATGACCCGAGTTCGACTTCACCTGCGAAACATCCGACCCGTTGATGACGCCGTTATTATTAACGTCGAGGCGAAAGTTCGAGTTCGTCACCGTATTCCCAGCCTGCGATTTGGTCTGGCCGATGTCCGAAGAGCTGACCGCGCCATCTCCATTGGTGTCGCCGATGAGGAACCCGACGTTGACTGAGGTAGAACTAAGAATTCCGCCATTGGTCCCAGTCACGTTCATCGCGGTCACCGCGAGGGTTTGCTGGTCGGCCACGCCCGTGAGCGGCACCGTCATTTGGTTACCAGTGAAGGTGGCTGTCCCCGTGGTGGCAGTGCCCGAAACGGTCGCGCTGCCGCTCTGGACCGGTGCATCGAAGGTAAAGACGAGCGTGTAATTTCCTGCGCCGTTACGGTCTTCTACGCCGAGGGGCGAGCTCAGCGGAATGTTCGTGTCGAAGGTGCCCGCGACATTCGACATCCGCGAGACGACCGAGACCAGATTCGGAGCAGTCGGAGTCGCCGGGCAGGCACCGGGCCCCGGTGTCTGATCGTAGAACCCGGAGACGGTCCCGCTGAAGGTCGAGGAAGTGGTGGAACCCGTGGCGGTTTCGATGACGATGACGAAGTTCGACATCGCCGGCACGGTGAAGGCGAACGAAGCATTGCTCACAGTCGTCCCGAGGCCGGAGATTCCGGAATCACCGAGGTAATTCAAGCTCTGCTGCGTAGGATCGTAGCTGTTTAGATAAGCCACGGCTTCGATGTCGCCCTGGCCACCGAGCGCAGCCGTGATCGCGGTGGTAATGCAGACGGGCGCGCCGGCAGTGTTGGTGAAGCTAAACTGCTTGTAGTTTCGCGTTCCCGCGGTGCCGATTCCACCGGGGCTGACTTTCCCCGCGCAGGTGCTGGGCACGCCATTGCGGGCAAGCCGATCCGTCTGAGTCGGGTCCGTCAGGAGAATCTGGCTGGAAGGAATCGACTGGCTGGCGCCGCCGCCGCACGTTGGCACGGAGAACGCGATCGTCTTGGAGCCGCTGGCAAAGGTGAGATTGAGGGAGAGCGCGATGTTGGTCCCGCAAACAAAAGTATCAGAGGTGGAGACTTTAAACGGAACATTGTTGGTGCCGCTGGCGTCGATCGCGAGATCGGGATAGGCGGCGTTGCCATCGACCACGGTCACGCCCGCGGTAGTGGTGGTGAGTGTGGCGGAGATGGCTGATTCCGTGGCGCAGCCGTTATTCTTGATCGCTGCATTCAGGAGCACGCACTCCGCCTTGTTCACGATGCCATTACCATTGCCGTTGGCGGAGTCATTGATGGTGAGACCATTGGCTTCGAGCTTTGAACTTCCGGTGATAGTGAAGTTTTGCGTGGTGGAGCCGCCCACAGCCACGGTGACGGGGACGGAGCCCGGCGTCGCCACGGAGCAGTTGCGATTCAAGTCCGAGGCGCTGGCCGAGTAGGAACCGGCCGGCACGAGAATGGAGTAAACGCCCGAGGCGTCGGACGCTCCGGCATAGCCGTTATCCAACTTCACAGTCACACCGGAAACCGGGGCGCCGGTCGTCGAGGTCACCGTTCCTGTTACCGTTCCCCACGCGGGCGCATCCGAGCAGGACGGGAAGCGGAAGGCGGCAACGCGCGTGGACCAGTTAAAGGTGCCGTTCGCACGTAGGTATTCGTTTGTGTAATAGAAGGTGCACTGATCGACCGGGTCGAGTGTCATCGCGCTGTAATCGCCCCAGCGGTTGCCGGCGCCAGCAGTCTGCACGCCGCCGCCAGCCGTCATTTGAATTTCTGCACCCATCGTGTTCACAGCATCCGTCCCGAGACGGCCTGTGATCCAGATGGCGGGAATAACCGACGTGCTCGATTTGCTATAGCCGAGGGCGATGTTTTGATCCTTGTCCATCGCGGCCGAACCGAGCCACCGGTAGGTCGCGTCGGGATCAAAAGTCGACTGTTGGAAAACAGTCGGCGTGGCCAGGGAGTCGCCGGCATTCCGGAACTCATACCAGCGAATCGCGTCATGGGCGCTTGGAACCACGCTACCGACTGGAATGTTGGCGATGAGGGATTCCTGCGGCGCGGCTTGGGTGCCGTTATTGCGATAGGCCAGGCGATACATGAAGTGGCTCTTGATGTTGTCCAGTGAGTCCGAAGTAAGAGCCGGCGCCGGTTGCGGAACGCAGAGGCGTCCAGTGCTAACGCACGATGCCGTGGTGTAAGCGGTAGTGGCGATGGTCGCCTGGGTCAGCGTGATTGTGGGAGTAGCTCCCCAGGTTACCGCTACCCGGGTGGAAGCGGTCAAACCGAGATTGGTCGGGTGCGGCCCTAGAACAAACGAGGCCTCACCTACCGGCGGCGGAGTAAGGCTGTCGAGATCGGCCGGAAGGAATCCGTATTGGAAGCTCGTGCCGAACTTAGCCAGGTTGGCGCTCACCTGCCGCGCGGGCAGGCCGGCGATCATCGCAGCCCGCTCAAAAACATAGACGCGCGCGGCTACCACCGCTGTGCCCGCAGCATTAAAGACGTGAGCGCTCATGTAGTAACCGTCCGGCCACACGCCCATGTGGGGATAGTCGACAAAATTCGTCGCGTCGGTCAGAAAATCGTAGAGATAATATTCGCCGGTCGCATCTCCCGTAGCCGAAACCGCGACGCACTGATGCGAGGCGCTGCCGGCGGGTCCGCTCACCACGAACTGGGACAGAATCCAACGACCCGCGAGAAGGTCGTACGACACCACAGGGTCTCCGTCGTTGTGGGAGGCGCAAACGCCGCCGAGCGACTGGAAGAGAGTGTTTCCTGCCGCAGGGCCGTAGAGAAGCGCGCCGGTGCTTTTGTTAAAAACGGCGAAACTGGTGTTGTTCCACTGCACGTATTGCGTAGCACCCACCCGACCGTTTACGTCGGGAGGATTACTGGAAGGAGCGAAACCGGCCAAGCCTACTCCAACGCCATCGAAACTGGTCGAGGTCGGAACCGGCGCCGAAGAGATCGGGCCCATTTTGCTCTGTCGGACAGTATCAGGACCGGCGCCTTCCGTGGGCGGCTCCGGCTGCATCGGCTCGGCATGGTCATGACCCGGAGCCATCTCCGGCTGGATTACGGGTTGGAGGCGCAACGCGCGAGAGTGAACCACACGAACGGGACGCAAATCTGTCGGCGCGGGCGCGGACGGATTCGGATCGACCACGGCGGGCAGGGATTTGGGCGAGACTCCTTGGGCCAACAACGAGGAGCCGCTGAGACCCGTCAAGGCGAGGGAAGCGCAAATAACACCAACGAAACACAGTGCGAGCCCCAAGAGGACGCGTGGATTAAAGAAGGCAGATTGAGGCGAGGACTTTTTCTTCATGAGTGGTTGAACTTACTGGCGGAGCGGCAGAATTGCTGGCGACGGAAATAGCGCTGCTCATTGAGGCTGTCACGCTTGTTTTCTTTTCACGGATAAACATAGTAAGACGGCGTTTGGTCCTTGCCGCATATCATGCGGAAAATCAGGATTTTACGGATCTCCTGATATTTTTGTCATGTTTGGTATTTCAGCCTCTTGGAGTGAGAAATTCGATTTTGCCTAACGAATCATCGACAGCGCCGGGGTCGCGGTGACTTTCGGAATAGCACGCGACGGTGTTGCGCGAGCGAGCGCAACGGAAACCTGACTGACCTCGCCGCAAACTAGCGCCCGAGCACCCGAAGCGGCGGGAGCGCGACTGGAGCAATAGAGGTCGGGACAGGCAAGGTAGTCGGGGACAGGATCGGAGCGACCGGGATCGCGGGCGCAGTTCCGACAACTGGCAACGCGGCAATGATCGGCTTATTGACAACGGTCGCTACTGCACCGGCAGTGGTCGGAAGGACAGACAGGCCGGGGTTCGGGATCACCGCAGCGGGCGTGAGGATGATCGCTCCGCTGGCACTCGGGTTGACGCCGCTCAGGAGCGAGAGCACTTGAGCGGAATTTGTGACCGACATCACTGTTGGCGCCAGGGTGGAGCCGACGTTTACCGCGCTGATCGCACTCGCAAGGTGGGTCACAGGATTTGAAACGCTATTGAGCGTCGACGTGACATCAATCGCGCCGGTTACCCGCGAAACAACGTCGACCGGCTTTAACACTCCGCCGAGTGAATCCACCGCGGCGACGAGTCCGCTAGCGCTGGAAAGCGTGCTCGTCACAGGATCAGTGACCGCCCCAACCACCCCGGCGGCAAAACCCAGAGTACTGGGAGGGTTTGCAAGATTCGTTAGCGCTACTACGACACCGTTTACGTTGTTCGAACCAACAAGGTCCGTCACAGGATTTACGACGTTGGCCACCGCCGAAACAACCGTCCCGCCCACGACAGGTAGATTGCCGCCGGTGTTCACGACATCGCCGACAACGCTACCCGATCCACCCAGAATTTGCGCGGGATTCACGGGCGTGGTCACGTTGTTGACCACCGCGCCCGAGGCGGGCACGAGTTTGATCGTCTCTCCCAGCGAGTTCGTGCCAACCCCGTTCGTGTGGCTGGCGGCGAGAAGATTCGGAAGACCGGCCGGATCCGCGAGTTGCACTGGGGAGGCCAGAATCATTTTGGTTCCCTGGGTGATGACGAGATTTGTCGGCACCAGAGTGCTCTGCGCGACTTGTTGGGTCTGCCGGTCGATCGCAGCTTGAATAAGCGGCATGCTGGGCAGCGGCTTCGTGTCGCCCGGGAAATTAACCAGCGTCGAGGTCTCGACGATTTTCTGAATATCCACATCTACAGGATCGGGAATCCGCTTCGCGCCCGGTTCCATGATCACCATCTTGCCGGGCCGAAGGACCACCGAGTCGCCGAAGCGCCCGTTGCGCGATAAACGCAGACTGCCCTCGAGCACAAGCACCTTGATCAACTTGCCCGGAAGAAATTCCATCATAATCGTAGTGCCGGTGATTGCCGCCGTGACCGCTGCGGTGTGGATCGTCGCGCCGCCCAGACCCTTGGGCACTTGCAGGAGCATCGAGCCTTTTTCGAGCGTTAAATCGCGCGTTCCAGTTTTAAAACTAAAGAAAGTCTCCGCGCCGATGCGCATGAGCGTGTTGTCCTGGAACAGGAGTTCGGAGCGCGATTTCCCTCCGGTTTGCAAGGCCAGATCATTCTTGAGCACTTCGCGCACAGCGGCACGGTGCCCACCCGCCTGCGGATCGATCACGCTGACTTGATTGATAATTTTCGTGACTTCCGCCGAGGTCAACGGGCCGGCAAACGCTGGGATGAAGGAAGAGGCGAAACCAGTAGCGACCAAACTGAGGATAAGCTTTCTGATGATCATAATGATAGGATTTCTATATTTCTCATAAATACCACGTTTAAATCAACTGAAATCGTAGGCAAACTCCCACACTGCTGCCGAGCGTCAGCGCCTCGTAGCTCCGCTCAGACCGATTGGAATCATTACGAGCCGCGGACAGCGCCCCTTCCACCCGCAGCCAACGACATTGCTGGTGTAGACCGAGGCGACATTACCGGAGAACACAAAAGGGCGCGGGCGCTCCTGTCGCTTCATTACGGCTTTCGCTCCAAAAGCGTTGTCCCCGGAAGCATCGTCCCCGGTTTCCGAAGGGCCGCTTCCCTCCCGCGCGTCCCGAATCGGCCCGCACCCCGCGGGCAAAAATTCGAGCCTGCGCAATCGATGAAACCGCCTCCTGGCCACGAACCAGACCGCTCGTGGCGAAAAACACGATGGGTAGCAAGAGCGCATGCTTAGGCAGCATCCTTGGTTTTCAGCAAGGCGTATGCCTGCGCGGAGGCCGCTCGGCATGGTTCCCGCTCCCTCCCCAGTCATGCTCCGACGACGCACCCTCACCGTCGTGCTGTTGACGATGCTTTGCGCAACCGTAGCCGCCGGGCTTGATCTTTGGAGCCCCGCGCCCTACGTCCAGGCCGAATATCAAATCCGCGACGTGATCGCGCGCCACGGACGCACCACTCCCGCTAACTCTGACCTCATCTTTCTGGCGATTGATTCAGATTCGGTCAAACTGGACCCGAATCTGGATCTCGATGGCCTGTTTTCTTCCAGTGCAGAGGAACCGCGGTCCCGACGTGCGCTCGAAATCATGGGCCAGGGCTGGCCTTGGAATCGCGAAATCTACGCCCTGATCCTGGAACGTCTTCTCGGGGCCGGAGCCAACGTGGTTGCGTTCGATTGTCTCTTCCTCACTCCCGCGCCGGGCGACTCTGAATTTGGCGCGGCTCTGGACCGGTTTCGGTCGCAAGTGGTCATCGCGAGCAACTTCGTTTCCCCGGCGCAGGTCGATCGCTCGCATCCCATCCCGTCGAGTTACAACGCCCCTAGCGAGACTCTGATTCCATCGCAGGCGACACCCGACGATCGCGTCGGCTTCACCAACTTCTTTGTCGGCGAAAACCAGGTCGTGCGCGGGGCGCAATTTCGCGTCGCTTTCCGCGGGCAGGAAAATTCCACTGCACTCCATTATTCCCTCTCCGCTCAGACCGCGTCGAAGGCGGGCCGCCCGGAATCGATTCCTAACGACCTCGCCGAACATATTATCCGCTTCACCGGTCCGCCCGCGACCTTCCGTCCGCGTCCCCTTTTTGAAATTTTTGTCCCCGAGTACTGGGAGCACAATTACGACTCGGGCAAATTCCTGCGCGGCAAGACCGTAGTGGTGGGAGCGGAGGGAAAATGGCAGGAAGACGAACTGGCCACCCCCTTCGGCGCGATGCCCGGCGCAGAGCTGCATCTCAACGCCCTCAACGCCCTCTGGCACGGCGAATTCCTAAAAGAACTGTCGCCCCTCGCGAGCGCGTCGATCGCCCTCGCGGCCGCGCTCCTCGGCACGGCGCTTTGTCTTCTGATTCGATCGCCCTGGCTGCGCTTACTCGCCCTCGGGGCGGCGAATGGGCTCGCCCCAGTGTGCGCACTCGTCGCCTACAATCGGGCAGGGCTCTACCTCCCCAGTCTCGCTCCGTTGCTCGCCCTCAATAGCAACGTCTTGCTTGGTCTGGTTTCGGATTTCACTTTCGAGCGGATCGAGAAAGCCAGACTCCGGTCAACCCTAAAAACGCGCGATGATTTCACGCAAATGATCGTGCACGACCTGCGCTCGCCTCTCACCGTTGTCTCCGGTTACATCGAGATCTTGAAGAAGAAGGCGGCTGGCCGACTTACGCCCACCGAGACCGGCTTCATCAACCGCGCCGAAAGCGGCGCCAACAATATGCGTGAAATGATCACGCAACTGCTCGACGTGAGCCGCCTCGAAGCGGGCGCCATGCCCTTGCGGCTCGAAGACCACGACCTCACCGAGATCGCGCGCGCAGCAGGCGATCGATTCTCGCCCGTCTTGAATGAGCGGACACTTCGGTTTCACGCACCCGCAGAGCCGGTAGTGCTTTCGTGCGACGCGGATGTGATCCGGCGCGTCCTCGAAAATCTGATCAACAACGCGATCAAATTCACGGAATCCAAAGGAACGATCACAGTGAGTGTCGAACGCCACGCCGATACTGCGGCACTCTCGGTGAGTGATGACGGCCGCGGCATCCCGCCCGATCAACACAAGCGGATCTTCGCCAAGTTCGGCCAAGTCGATGGAGGCGGCGAGCATCGCCATTCCACCGGCCTCGGTCTCGCCTTTTGCGGTCTGGCCGTGGAAGCGCACGGCGGAAAAATCGGCGTCGAAAGCGAACCCGGCCGCGGCAGCACATTCTGGATCAAGTTGCCCATCGGCCACTCCGTCGCGAAGAAAAGGCCAGACGTGTCGGCAGCTTCCGGTTTGGTCGGACAAATCTAAAACTACGGACTTTGATTCCGCGATTTACTGCGGATGGCGATCGCGCGCGCGATCTTGAAACTTGCGACCTCGCGTTTTGAGACGGCGCCGCTAAGGTTTGCAGGATGACGCCACGATTTTTTCTCGCGCTTTTCCTACTCCCCACGCTTTCAGCATTCTCACAAGAGACGCCGCAAAAGCTCGCCGACGCGGAATTGCCTTCCCTCGTCACCATTTATAAAGATCTGCACACCCACCCAGAGTTGTCCGGTCTAGAGGAGAAATCCTCTTCCATTGTCGCCAAGGAACTAAAAGCCGCCGGGTGCGACGTGACCGACCATCTCGGTAAGTACGAGCAACCCGGCATGACCGGCTACGGCGTGGTCGGCTTGATGAAAAACGGAGACGGACCCACTGTCCTCGTGCGCACCGATCTGGATGGTTTGCCGGTCGAGGAAGAAACCGGCTTGCCCTACGCGAGCAAGGACACGCAAACGAACCCAGAGGGCAAGCAAGTCCACACCATGCATGCCTGCGGGCACGACATTCACATGTCGACTTTCATCGGGGTGGCCCGGGCGATGGCTAAACTAAAAGGCCAATGGAAAGGCACGGTCGTGTTCCTCGGCCAACCGGCGGAAGAGACGGGCTCCGGCGCAAAAGCGGTCCTCGCCGACGGTCTTTACACCCGTTTTCCGAAACCAAATTTCGTGATCGGATTACACGACAGCGCCCAGATGGAAGCGGGCAAAGTCGGCGTCACAGATGGCTACATTTACGCCAACGTCGATTCCGTCGACGTCACCGTGAAAGGCTTGGGTGGCCACGGCGCTTATCCTCACAAGACCAAAGATCCCATCGTGCTCGCCGCAGAGATGATCGTGGACTGGCAAACCATTGTCAGCCGCGAAGTCGACCCGATCGATTCCGCAGTCGTGACCGTGGGCTCAATCCACGGCGGGACCAAACACAACATCATCCCGGATGAGGTGAAGATGCAGTTGACCGTGCGCAGTTATAAAAAAGAGACACGCGACAAGGTGCTGGCGTCGATCGCGCGGATTGCGAAAGGCTTGGCCGAAGCGGCCGGGATTCCAGCCGATCGGATGCCGATCGTGACCGTCGAGAAAAATGAGTTCACGCCCTCCACCTACAATAATCCCGAGTTGACCAAGCGGGTCGCGACCGCGCTGAAGACGGCTTTAGGCGCAGACAATTTCGAAATCACCGAGCCGACGATGGGCGGCGAAGATTTCAGCCTCTACAGCCTCGAAGACCACTCCGTCCCGGCGTGCATGTTCACGGTCGGCGCAGTCGATCCGGCAAAGATGGCGGAGAGCAAGAAGACCGGGGCCGCACTACCGAGTTTGCACTCAAGTAAATTCGCCCCCGTGCCGGAACCGACGATTCGCGCCGGCGTCATCGGCATGACTGCCACTTTGCTCGACCTCTTGAAAAAATAGCCGACAGCGCGCCTAGTTGGGTGAGCCTCAATCGCGCCTGAAGCGACCGGACCGCGTTCCTAACTCGACGTTCCGCGACCGCTGCCGGGAGCGCAGGCAAGACGGTATTGAATCGCGCGCTGCGTTATTTCACCCGCACGTTTTTGCGCAAGAACGTCGGCACATCAAGGTCTTGCCCTTCCACGATCGTAGGCTCGCTTTTCTCGAACCGGCCCCGCGTGACCGATTCAAATTGCAGAACTTCTTGTTTGGCATGGACGATTTTCTCCACCGGCACTTTCGGTTCTTTCGGTGGGAGCAGCTTTTTCGTCGGCAAAATCACCCGTGGCGGCGCGGGCTCCAGTTCGGGCTCGGGATTCGCAAATGTCGCGGTCGCTTCCGATGGCAATTCTTCCGCAAAAATTTGCGGTTCAGGCTCTTCCACAAAGGAAGCCGCCTCATCAGGAACTTCGAGTTCCGGCATAATCGCCTCGATCATCTGCAAGGGTCTCTCGCCTTGGGTTGGCGCGACTTCGTCGGCCGCGATCTCCTTTTCGGGCTGCGCGACCGGTGTCGGTTCTTCCCAGAGCGGCGTTGGGGGAACGGCCAGCGCCGTTTTCTGTCGGCTAACTGGAGGCGCGATCTCGCCCTCCGCCGGCAGCGAGCTGATTAAGGTCACTGCGAGCCGGTTCCCCATCCGTCCGTCGACTGAAGTACCGAACAGAATCTGGGTCTCGTCACCGATGTGGCGTCCGAGTTCCTGCATCAAAATCTCCACTTCGGAAAGCGTCATCCCGGGACCGCCCGCGACCTGGACGAGCACATTACTCGCATCGCCGAGAAGCCGACCGCGATCCATCAGCGGGCTTTTCAACGCCTGAGTTAAGGCATCATGCGCGCGATTATCCGTATCAGATTCGCCGAAGCCAAACAGACAGCGCCCATTCGGATTACGCAGCGCGGAGAGGAGGTCGTCGAAACCGATCCGGATCAACCCGGGCCGCTGCAGAAGACTAATGATCGAACGCACGCTCTGGCTCACGGTTGAATCCGCAGCCGCGAAGGCCTGATGGACGCCGGCTTTCGGCGGCACCATGTCGCCGAGTTTATCGTTCTCGAAACAAATCACCGCGTCAGAATGTTCGTGTAAATGCGCCAACGCTTCCATGGCTTGCGCCGTGCGCCGCTTGCCTTCAAACGCGAACGGCATGGTCGCGAAAGTAATTACCATCGCGCCACTTTCTTTCGCCAGTGCCGCAATCACCGGCGCCGCGCCCGATCCCGTGCCACCGCCGAGTCCTGTGCACACGAAAATCATCCGCGCGTCGCTTAAACTCTGGCGAAGTTCATCCGCCGCTTCGATCGCGGCGGCGTAGCCGAGCTCAGGATCGCCACCGGCGCCCAAACCGCGGGTGACGTTGCGACCGAGTTGCACCTTGTGCCCGGCTACCGAGCTGGCGAGCGATTGCGCGTCTGTGTTTGCCACCAAAAGATCGGCTTTCTCGAGGCCGTCGAGCACGATGCGATCGAGCGTATTCGAGCCGGCGCCACCGACGCCGATGACTTTGATCGGGATGGAATCGTCTTGTGGTCGCGGCAGACTGTAATTGCGGCTGAGTTGAATCATGAGGTTCGGGAGCGTCTCTCGGCGACGCCGGGGTTGTGGTTAACTTTTTTCATCGCTTGCCTAGGAGAAATTTGCCTAAGAACTTGCCCAGCCGACCGCGTTGCGGCCGCTCGGATTGCACCGCCTGGGCATAACGGATCAGGCCGATCGCGGTGGAAAATTGCGGGTTCTCAAACGCCGAGGTCAGGCCAGACATCGTCTGCGCGTGCGCGACCCGGGCCGGCAATTCGAAGACCTCTTCTGCGAGATGATCGATCCCTTTGAGATGACTGCACCCGCCGGTGATGAAAATACCCTCGCCGATGTAATTGATAAAGGCTTCCTCTTCGAGCTTCCGTTTTAAGAGCTCAAAAATTTCGCGCAGCCGCAAATGAATGATCGTATTCAAGGTCTCGCGCTCGATCTCCTTCCCCGCGAACCCGGAATCGTCTTTTAACTGCACCGTTTCACCCGGCAGACAATTTCCCAAGGTCACGCTCCCTTCCTCGATCTTTAACTTTTCCGCGCGCGTCATTGGAATCCGCAGTCCCATCGAGATGTCGTTCGTAATGTGATCGCCGCCCACACCCAACACGCCGCTCTGTTTCACCACGCCGTCCGCGTAGAGAATGTAATCCGTCGTCCCGCCTCCGATATCGATCACGAGCGCGCCGAGACTTTTCTGGTGCGGCGTCAAGACCACTTGCGCGGTCGCGAGCGCGCTGAAGACCACGTCTTCTACTTCCAGCGGCAACTCTTTCACACATCGAATCGTATTTTGAATCCGCGTCCGCACCCCATGGATGATGTGAAAATCGGCCTCCAGTTTTTCCCCAAGCATCCCGACCGGATTCAAAACCCCATCCTGACCATCCACGTGATAGTGCTGGATAATCGAATGCAGAAACGCGTTCGGCGCCGGAATGCTGACTTCGCGCGCGCTGATCTTCACGTCGTCAATATCCTCCTCGTCGATCTCATTGCGATCTTCCGGCAGCACGACTGCGCCGCGATTGTTAAAGCTTTGAATATGCGATCCGGCTACCGCGACGTAGACGCTCTCGATCATGATGTCGCTCTTCGTTTCCGCGTCCACCACCGCTTCGTGGACGCACTTCATCGCGGTCTCGAAGTCGACAATTTCGCCTTTACGCACCCCGCGCGAAGGCGCCTGTCCCACCCCGAGAATTTTGATCGTTCCATCGGCGCGTCCCTCCCCTACCACTACGCAGATTTTCGAGGTTCCTATTTCCAATCCCACCATCAAGTCGCTGCTAGCCATGCTGCTTAGTTTTCCTCCCATGCTCCACCGGTTTGGCCCGGCGAATCTTCGCCTCGGCTCCAGTCTTTTTTGATTTCGTTTCCGCTTTCCCAGATTCCGTTTTCGCGTCGGGATGGACCGGCTCCGCTCGCAAAATTTTCGGCTCTTCCCCTTCCGGGTCGATCGTATCGTTGATCACGTCCGTAGCCGGTTTTCCGAACGTCACTGGAATATTGCGCTGCACCAGGAGATTGACCGTTTCCAATTCCTGCCGCGAATCATCCGTGAAGGCGAGTAACTTTTCCAAACGCTGAAGTTGCGCATCGAGATTGTCGAAACCAAACATCACCCGCGTCCGATTCTTATCCGTGGCCAGGAGACAATAGCCCCGCGAAACATCAATCTCCCGCATCTGGAAACGCGTTTGCATAAAACTGCGCGTGCTCAGGCGCAGCAATTCCAGAGCGGCTTTCACTTCGAAGGACTGCGCGGTTTTCCCCGCCTGCAGCGTCTCGTTAGTCGCCCCCGTAATCGTCGGCAGACCCAGGTATTCCGGCAGCAATTTCTTAACGCGCATCAGCACTCCGCGCCCATCGATCAAATAGCCATCCTCCGAGGCCACCACACTGGAAACGCGGTGCCCGGATAAAATCCACGCCACCGGCTTGCGTTCCACGATTTGGATATCGATTTCAGCCGGCATTTTGCGCACGACCTGCACTTCATCCACCTGCGGCAATTGCACCAGACTGGCCTGCACGCGCGCCAAGTTGACGCTGAAAATATTCTCGCCTTCGCGCAACGCTGCCGCCTCCAGCACTTCCTCCCGCTGGAGAGTGCCGTCGGTCTGGAACTCGATCTTACTCAGCCGGTAATCCGGATTCTCGAAGAAAAGTTTTTTTGCGCCATACCGTACTCCGAAAACTAGAGAACCACACGCGAGCAGGGTCAGAACTACCTTCGAACTCACTACAAACAGCCGACGGTTCCGATGCTGCACCGCGGTGTGCGAACGCACCCGCACATCGAGCAAATGCTGCTGCTTCCGCTGGCGCGGATTCGAGACCCGCTGGTTGCGGACACGCGGACGCGGCTGCGCTATCCGCTTCATCGCGGCCTCCTCGCTTGCTGCGACAATTCGATAATCCGCGCGCAAAGTTGCGGATAGCCAATTCCAGCGACGCCGGCCGCTTCCGGCAGCAAACTGTTCGGCGTCATCCCGGGGATGGTATTGATCTCGAGCACCGTTGGCTCGCCGACTGCCGGCAACATCACATCCACGCGCGAGTAAACACAGAGCCCGAGCGCGCGATGAGCGCGCAGGGCTAGTTCTTGAATCGCCGCGGTCTGCGCCGCCGAAATTTCCGCCGGACAGACATGACGCGCGCCGCCGCTCCCGCCAGCCGCACCCGGATTGAGAAACGGATATTTCTCCGCGAAATCGTAGAACCCATCCTTCGCGATAATCTCAATGATCGGCAAAACCTGCTCTCCGAGCACGCCCACGGTCAATTCGCGCGCCGGAATAAATTTCTCCACCAACAGCCGGTCATCGTACTGCGCCGCTTCTTCCAGCGCGGACGCGAGCGCCGCCTCATCCTTCACGATATAAACACCCACAGTCGAGCCCTGGCGCGGCGCCTTGATTACCAGCGGCAGCGCTAACGACGGCTGATGCCCGGCGTGAATTACCTCCCACTCCGGTGTCGCCACATTCTGCACGTCGAACTTTTCCTTCGACAAAATCTTATCGAAAGCATTCCGGCTCCCCTCGATTCCTTCCCCGGTATAGGCGATCCCGCGCTCTTCCAGAATCTGCTGCACTTGACCGTCTTCGCCGAAAGTCCCGTGGATCGCGACAAACGCGAGATCGGTCTCACCCGGTAACGCGAAATTTTCGTCGCGCACGTCTACTTCCGTCACCGCCACGCCTAACGAGCGCAGTGCTTCCGCCACCCCGGCACCCGTCGCGAGCGAGACTTCGCGCTCTGAACCCGGCCCGCCCATCAGGACCGCGATGTGTTTGGGTAACGCTTCTTCTTTCACGCCGGTTCTCCCACGATTTGCACTTCGGTTTCTAATTCGATTCCGCGTTTTTCACGCGCAGTCGTTTTGATTTTCTCGATCAATTCCAACATCTCCACCGCGGTCGCGCCGCCATCGTTCACAATAAAATTTCCGTGCATCTCGGAGACGCGCGCATTGCCGACGCGGCTATTTTTCAAACCCAGATCGTCGACTAATTTCCCGGCCGGACACGCGGCCGGATTCTTGAAAATGCAGCCCGCGCTCGATGCTGCCGGCTGACTCTTGCGGCGCTTCTCCTGCGATTCCTGCAGACGCTGCGCGATCGTTTCTCCCGCCGCAGGCGTTCCCGAAAAAATAGCCGACACCGCAAAATTTTTCACCAGCGACGGCACCTGCCGGTAACTGATCTCCAGCTCCGGCGGCGTTTTCACGTGCGCGTTTCCTTCGGCATCCAGAAAACGCACGCTCACCACATTACCGAACGTTTCCGCACCCATCGCGCCCGCATTCATGCGCAAACTCCCGCCCACTTCGCCCGGGATTCCCTCCATCCATTCCAGCCCGCCGAGCCCAGCACCTTTCGCTGCGTAGGCGACCTGTTTCAATTTCGCTCCCACGCCGGCGGTGATCTCCTCCCCGCTCACTTCCACCCGATCAAATTCACCGCCGCTCGGGTGCACCACCACCCCACGAATCCCGCCATCGCGCACGAGCAGATTCGATCCGCGACCGATCACGAACAGCGGCAGATTTTCCTGGCGGCAAAGGCGAATCACTTCCGCCAAAGCGGCTTCGGTCCTCGGCTCCACCCAAAACTGCGCCGGCCCGCCCACGCGCAAAGTGGTGTGTTTCGCGAGTGGCTCATAAAGGCGGATGTCGCCCTCCGTCCCGACGATTTCCTTCAGCTTTTCCGCGATCACGAGATCGGCCGCGAGCAATGAAAGTTGTTCATGAATATTGCCCGCGCCTAACGAGAGGACAAGATCGCCCGGCGCGATCATGTTCCCCACTTCGAGATGCAACCGATTCAGCCGCGGCTGATACGT
>JBDUAE010000155.1:0-5284 GCA_040004805.1 Chthoniobacterales bacterium
ACGATGATAACGACAATGACTCCGATGATGTAAAAGATGTTTTTGTTCATAGCAGAACCGATTCCTATCAGGGCGACGCGGTTAGTTCCAAACTTATTTACGGGCGGCGCGTTCTCGGGTCGAAACGGAATGGTAGCCTCCGCGGTTTTTGCCTGCTATGACAAAGCCGTGACGAACGACGCGAGGAAAATGGTTGGGCGCGTGCTCTTCGCGCTGCTGACCGCGGCGATCCTGGTGGGGGGATTTTATTTTCCGTTGATCGGGCTGGGCTCTGCGATGGATCGATCGGAGACGGTGGAGTCCCGCGTGTTCGGGTTGCTCTTGTTCCTGCCGGCGGTGGGTTTGCTCGTGCTGCTGGTGGCGATGTTGCCCGCGTTCCGAGGTCGATTGCTGCTGTCGCTGGGGATCGGCGGGAGTCTCTGCATTATCCCATCGCTGGCCGCCTGCGGGTGGACGTTGCGCGTCGGTTGGGAAATGGGGACAGTGGCGGGCGGGCTCTATCTTTGGGCCTGGTGGCATTTGGCGTGGCCGCGGTTAGGCAGGGAGACGCGGGATGTGGTGAGGACTGAAAACTGACGGACTGCAGCCGTCATTTCCGGGCCTGAACCTTCGGACCTTTGGCGCGTTTGAATTCGCGGGCGTTGCCGGTAACGAGCGTCGCTTCGAGGCGGCGGTAAGCGCCAGCAAACGCGAAGTCGGAAGTGACTCTCTTAGCTGGCTCGCACGGATGTAGCTCTATCGGAGGGATGTTCGTGCGCGTTGCTGTCGTCTGTTTTGCTTTACTCGCTTTGGTGGTCGGGCCGACGGGGGCGCAACTGGGCGGGTTGCCGGAGGTGGAGTTCTCGCAGTTAAGCCAGCAGGATCCGAATCCGCTGGGGGCGCAGGCGCTGGCGATCCATCCGGAGGAATGGAAGCACGCGGAGACGGAGCATTTTATCTATCATTTCGTCCACGGCTATGTGGCGACGCCGGTCTCGACGGAGGCGGAGTTTCAATATCGGGTAGTGGTGAAGGAGCTGCAGCGGGAGCCGCCGGTGGCGGATACGAAGTCGCATATCTATATCTTTGAGCGGCCGGAGGACTGGGAGCAATTCCAGAAGGTGGGGGGACTGGAGCCGTGGACGGGCGGGATCCACTCGCAGGGGAGTCTTTTTATGCCGCGGAGTACGTCCAGCAGGTCGTCGGACAACACGCTGGGCCACGAGATTACGCATCTGATCATGCACCGGTTTTATCCGGACGGGATTCCGCGCTGGCTGGATGAGGGCTTCGCGCAATATACCTCGAAGAATTCGCACGCGAGCTATCAGCGGGCGCGGGGTTATCTCTCGAAGCCGCAGTCGCAGCCGGTGGCGATGGCGGCGCTCTTCCGGCTGTCGAGCCTGGCGACGATGAATTACCCGACGAACGCGGCACTGGTGGAGGTGTTCTACGATGAGTCGGAGCGGCTGGTGCGTTTCCTGGTGGCGACGGATAAGCCGAGCTTTCTGGCGTTTCTGGATGCGCTGAGCCGGCACCAGCCGTTTGAGACGGCGCTGCAACGTTGCTACCCGGGCAAGTTCCCGAACATGGCGGCGCTGGAGGTGCGCTTTCGCGAATATGCTTCGAATGAGTACTCGCCGACCGCGAGCTCGACGGAGTAACGCGGGGGTGGCGCTGAATTCCTTGAGCCGGGCGTGCTTCCCGGCGAAACTGCGCCGATGCCAAAAGCGAAAGTCGCCACTGCCAGCTCGCACATTCACGCTGTGGTGGGCTCGGATGAGAGTGAGGTGAAACGGACGGCGGCGGCCTTGGCGGCGGAGTTGAAGCCGACGGATGCGGGCGATTTTGGGCTCGAGATCATCGATGGTGCGGGCGATAACTCGGAGCAATCCGCGGCGCGGGTGCGTTCGGCGGTCGAGGCTTTGCAGACCCTGCCATTTTTCGGCGGGAAGCTGGTCTGGCTGAAGAACACGAACTCGTTAGGCGACACCGTGATCGGGCGCTCGGCGGCGGTGCAAGGGGCGCTGGAGCAATTAGGCGACGTGCTCGCGGGCGGGCTCGCGCCGGACATTACCTTTCTCCTGAGCGCGACGGAAGTGGACAAGCGGCGCTCGTTCTACAAAGCCCTGACGAAACGCGCGGAGCTACAGGTGATCGATAAACTCGATGCGAACCGCAGCGGCTGGGAAGAGGAGGCGAGCGAGATCGTGCGAGGCCGGGCGAAGACGCGGGGGCTGCGGCTGGAGGAAGAAGCGCTCGATCTTTTCGTGCTTTTGACCGGCGGCGATACGCGGCAGATCGAGAACGAACTGGAGAAGCTGGATTTGTATGTGGGCGAGTCGCGCAAGGTGACGGCGGAGGAGGTGCGAATCCTTGTTCCGCTCTCGCGCGCGGGGGTGATCTTCGAATTAGGCAACGCGCTCGCGGCTTGCGATCTCGACCGCGCGCTGGCGCTGGTGCGCAGTCTGCTGGACCAGGGCGAGAGCGCGATCGGGATTCTCTTGGTGGCGATTTTGCCGACGGTGCGGAATCTTTTGCTGGCGAAAGATTTAATGGAACGGCATCGGCTCTCCCGGCCGTCGGCGCCCTTTTCGTTTATTTCGGCGGTGAACCGATTGCCCGCGAGCGCGACGGAGCATCTGCCGCGAAAAAAGGATGGGAGCGTGAATACTTACGCGCTCGGGATCGCGGCGATATCGGCGCATCGCTTCCAGACGGCGCAATTAATCGACGGCCTGGAGGCGTGTCTGGAGGCGAACCTGCAAATCGTCAGCAGCCAGCGCGATCACGAACTGATCCTGACCGAGATCGTGGTGAAGCTGCTCGCGCGCGAGTGAGAACCACGCTGATCGCGCCGGGCGGCGACGGATTACACGCCGTCGACTTGATTGCGGGCGATCGGGCCGATGTAGGGAATATCCCAGCGCGCGCCGCTGAAGGCTTTGATGACGGAGATGATGAAAATAACGAGGAAGCCGATAGTGACGATGGCCCAGATCAAACCCCAGAGGATCACGAGCAGGCCGCCGATTCCCGGCACGGCGTAAAAGACCGCGTGGACGATGCGCGCCACGATATCGAAGACGACCCAGGCACCGCCGAAGATGATGGATTGCATGGCGTAGAAGCGCACAAATTGATCGTGCTTTTCCAGGACGTAGAAGATGATGCCGCCAATCAGCGGAATGCAGGCGAGGGCGGCGGCAATATTCGAAGGCAGACCGGTGGAACCCGACTTGGCTCCGCTGCCCACAGGAATCGAGGGGGGCGGCGTCGGCACCGGATCAACAGGGTCGCTCATGCTTATATATAGACGGGCATCGCCCCTGCGGGTCAAGTCAACACCGGAACAGGCACGCAGAATTTGAGGCTTTTGAGAACGATTACAATTACCGCGGGTGGCAGGAGTTACGATGCGCTCGTCGGCGCGGGGTTGCTGGCGGATTGCGGAAAGCTGATGGCGGAGCGTCTTCGCGGGCCGGCGTGTGCGGTGGTGGGGGATGAAAAGACGGCCGCACTTTTTGCCGAGGAGGTGCTGGAAAGTCTGCGCGGCGCCGGCTTCGCCCCGACTCTGATCACGATCCCGGCCGGGGAAGGCGCGAAGTCGCTCCCGCAAGTGGGTGTGGTCTGCGAGGAAATGGCGGCGGCCGGGCTGGATCGGACGTCGTTTGTGGTCGCGCTCGGCGGCGGCGTGGTGGGCGATCTCGCAGGGTTTGCCGCGGCGATTTATCATCGCGGGATTCCACACGTGCAGATTCCGACGACGTTGCTCGCGCAAGTGGACAGCGCGATCGGGGGGAAGACCGCGGTCAATACCGCGCAAGGGAAGAACTTGTTAGGCGCGGTGCATCAGCCGGCTTTGGTGCTGGCGGATGTGGCGACGCTGACCACGCTGCCGAAGCGGGAATTCAACCAGGGCTTCGCGGAAATTATCAAGCACGCGATCATCGCGGAGCCGGCGCTCTTCGCGGAGGTGGCGCGAGTCTTTACTCTGCGCGCAGCGAACGATGTCGGTTGGCTGCGCGCGCTCGAGGAGTTGGTGGCGCGGAATATCGCGCTCAAAGCCGCGATCGTGGCACGCGATGAGCACGATGTTTCCGGTGCGCGGGCAGTGCTGAATTTCGGGCACACCGTCGGGCACGCGATCGAGCGCGCGGGCGGCTACGGACGCTTTCTGCACGGGGAGGCGATCAGCCTCGGGATTGTGGCCGCGTGCGAGGTTTCGGTGCGGCGAGCGGGGTTAGCGGAAGAGGAACGCGATCGGGTGATCGGGGCGTTGCAGGCCGTGGGGTTGCCGACAAAACTACCGACAGACGTCGCGCACGACGCGATCCTGGCCGCGCTGGTGTCGGATAAAAAATTCGAGCGGGGCGGGGTGCGATTTGTCGTTAGTCCGCGCCTCGGCGAAGCTCGCCTAACGACCGAAGTAACCTTGGACGATATCCGCGCGGTGATCGCGTGCTGGTAAACTTCAGTTCCGCACCGCGCGATAATATTCGATCAAGCCATCCACCACGCCGGCGGCGTATTCGCGATAAATGCTGGGCCGATTGGTGCCGTTGACGTTGCGGATGCCGTCGTAATCGCCTTCCTGGATGCGCCAGAAAGCTTCGTTGCTGTTCATGACGTAGGGCTCGAAATAAACCACCGGCGCGTGGTAAATCCGGGTCGCGAGCAGGTTCCGCAGATAGACGTAACCGCTGCTGCCGACCTTGGTCACGTTCTCGGTCGTGTAAACGTAGGGCGGCAAATGCGTCCGGCGTGCCATCGCCTGCGCAAGCACCTCGGCTAAACCGAGTTCTTCCCGATGGGTGCGGCTCAGGAGGCGTTGCAACATTTCGAAACGGACATCGTCGAACTCGATTTCCGGCGGCAAATAGGAGCCGTTTACGAGCAGGTGGAGGTGGTTGTGATCGACCAGCGTCGGCTTGGTCGGATCGTCCCATGCTTCGGCGTTGAAGTGCAGACAGAGGACGAGGTCGGGCTTGATCTTCTCGTTCACTAATTCTGCGCGCTGGCGGATCTCGCTGTTGCGGTAGAACAGAATCTCATTGTGCCAGCGGACGGTGTGTTCTCGGTCCGGATCGGCCGGGCCGGAAAAATCTTCGCGCGGTTGCGCTTCGCCCTCACGCAGGAGGATCTTCTTGGAGACTTCCTCCAAATCCTGCGGTCGTTTCGAAGTGACGGGCTCGGTTTTGTCGCGCACGAACGAGACTGTGGCGCCGAGTGCGCGCAGTTTCGGCGCGAGAATCTGCGCCACCAGCAGGGTCATATCACCTTCCTGGATCGGTTTGCTGTCGCC
>JBDUAE010000156.1:0-5279 GCA_040004805.1 Chthoniobacterales bacterium
GCCCGTTCGCCGTAACCGAGCCAACAAATGCGACAGGGCAGCCCTTGAAATTGAATCCGCTCCCGCGCCAGTTTCATCCAACGCGAAAGTATGACGTTGTCGGGAAACATCTCGAGCGCGAGTCGATCGGTCCGCGCGATATCCGCCGGATCGCCGCTCAACGCCGCCCAGCGGAAAGGACCTTTCCCTTCGCAAAACAACGGTCGGATATACTCCGGGACGAATCCCGGAATATCGAAAGCGTTTTCCACGCCCGCCTTCTGCGCCTGAGTGCGGAGGTTGTTGCCGTAATCGAAAGTGATCGCGCCCATTTTCTGCAACGCCAGCATCGCTCCGATGTGATCCGCCATCGCTTGCATGGACCGCGCCACATATTCGTCCGGCTGCGCCGTCCGCATTGCCATCGCTTCCGCGAATGTCATCCCATTCGGCACGTAGCCGTTCAGGGCATCGTGCGCGCTGGTCTGATCCGTCAGCACATCCGGCACGATCCCGCGCCGCGCCATCTCAGGCAGGACATCCGCGCAATTCCCGACCAAACCCACCGAAAGCGCTTCCTTCTTCGCGCGCGCCGCTTCGAGCAGCGCCATCGCTTGATCGAGCGAGTGCGCCATCCGATCGCAGTAACCGCTCTTTAATCGCTTCTCGATCCTGCTCGGATCGACATCGATCCCGAGGAACACCGCGCCCGCCATCGTCGCGGCCAAAGGTTGCGCGCCGCCCATTCCTCCCATCCCGCCGGAAACGACCAGCCTGCCTTCAAGCGAGCCACCAAAATGCCGCACCGCCGCCGCGCAAAAAGTTTCGAACGTGCCCTGCACAATTCCCTGACTGCCGATGTAAATCCACGAGCCGGCGGTCATCTGGCCATACATCGTTAGGCCGAGTTTTTCGAGCCGGTTAAATTCGGGATAATTCGACCACTGACCCACCAGATTTGAATTGGCGATCAGTACCCGCGGAGCTTCTTCATGAGTACGGAAAACCCCGACTGGTTTCCCCGATTGGACCAACAGCGTCTCGTCGTTTTCTAATTCGCGCAGCGAACGCACAATCGCATCGAACGCTTCCCAACTCCGCGCCGCCCGTCCAGTGCCACCGTAAACAATGAGCCGGTCCGGGTCTTCCGCTACGTCGGGGTCGAGATTGTTCATCAGCATCCGCAAGGCCGCTTCTTGATGCCAACCCTTGCAACTTATTTCCGTGCCGTGCGGCGCTCGGATCACACGTTTTCCGCTCATATTTTTTCCATCTCGCTGTCGAAATCTCCCGCACGAATCGCTGCCGCTACCCGCGCGATTTCCTGATACATCGCGCGATCGTCATCCAGCGCCGGTACCATCTTGCGTAATTTTTCGAATGCGATTTCAACTCCCAATCCTGCCTTGAGCGGTCGCCGGAATTCCAACGCGCTCCCGGCCGCGAGCAACTCGATTGCGAAAACATTCTCCGCGTTCTCGACAATGGTCCGCAGCTTCAGCGCCGCCGTCATTCCCATCGAGACGTGATCTTCTTTCCCGCCGGATGTCGGCAAATTATCGACACTCGCCGGATGCGCCAGAATCTTGGCTTCGTTCAAAAGCGCGACCGCGGCCACGTGCGGAATCATGAAGCCGGATTGCATTCCGGCGCGCCGCGCCAGAAAAGCCGGCAGGCCTTCGCTGGTATCGGGATTAATCAACCGATCGGTCCGGCGCTCGCTGATTCCCATCAAATCTGTCGTCGCAATCGCCGCGTAATCGAGCGCGAGCGCGAGCGGCTCGCCGTGGAAATTGCCGCCCGAGAGCACATCGCCGTTGTCGGTAAAAATTAGCGGATTATCCGTCGCCGCTCCTGACTCGATCGCTAGCACTTCCTCGCAATGGGTCAGCGCACCGCGCACCGCCCCGTGTACTTGAGGCATGCAGCGTAAACTGTACGCATCCTGCACCCGCGGATCGTCGATCTTGTGCGACTCGCGAATTTCGCTTTCCCGCAACAGCCAGCGGAGATGCGCGGCCGCGGCCATCTGTCCGGGATGCGGACGCGCATTTTGAATGCGCTCGTCGAACGCGCTCGGGGTGCCCTTCAGCGCCTCCAGCGTCATCGCTCCAATCACATCCGCGACGCGCACCAGACGTTTCGCGCGCAGCAAAGCGAGACCGCCCACCGCATGCATCGCCTGCGTGCCGTTGAGAAGCGCCAACCCTTCTTTCGCTTCCAGCACGACCGGTCGTAGTCCGGCGCGCTCCAGCGCGGTCGCGCTCGGCAGGCGTTCGCCTTTGAAGAAAGCTTCGCCTTCGCCGATGAGCGTGAGCGAGAGATGCGCCAGCGGCGCGAGATCGCCACTCGCGCCGACCGAACCTTTTTCGGGAATCATGGGATGCACCCCGCGGTTCAGGAGCTCCGCCATGAACTCGAGCACCTCGAGGCGGATTCCGCTGAAACCGAGTGCGAGCACGTTCGCGCGCAGCAGCATCATCGCCCGCACCTCGGGCTCGGAGAGCGGCGCGCCGATGCCGCAGGCGTGGCTGCGCACGAGGTTCAACTGCAGCTGGCGCAAGTCGCCCCGCGCGATATGGACTTCCGACAGTTTCCCGAAACCGGTGTTGACCCCGTAAACGATCGCGTCGCCCTCCGTAATCGCCTCGACCACGCGGCGCGCGGCCTGGACTCGATCGACCGCCTCCCTGTCGATTTCCACAGTGGCACCTTCCAGAGCGACCTTTGCCAGATCGGAGAGCGACAAAACCTGACCCGCTAATTTCATCGGCGCATCTTAATCCCAAGTGTGGGAAAGGGAAGCGCCCTCGACCTTGCGGCGCCGAGAAAAAAAAGGCCAAGCCGATAGAACGGCCTGGCCCTTAGTTTAAAAGCTATCCGGAGCGGACAACCAAATTTACTTCGAGTAGGTGCTGGCGCTGGTCGTCGCCATCGTCTCTTTCTTCTGTGCGCAAGCGCCCAGGCTCAACGCGCTGGCCGCAATGGCCAGAACCATAATTGCTTTCAAAATTTTCATTTAATTGATCGCCCCCTTTCTGAGCAAGTTGCTGGCGTCATTTAGGCAGGTCGCTTCCTCCGTGCAACGCTTTTCTCACCCTTTTTTTTGGCGCGTCCGGGCAGTCGAGGAGGTGCGATTACCACCTTCGTCTCGAGCGGGACGAGCTGAAAAAGTTCGGCCACATCCGCATTCCGCATCCGAATGCAGCCATGACTGGCAGGCTGGCCGATCAGTTCTTCGTGGTTAGTGCCGTGGATATAGATGTAGCGTTCGCGCGAGTTTGCATTCCGCGGTTCCAGCCCATCCAGCCAAAGAATGCGCGACATCACCAAGTCATCGTCGGCCAGCATCTTTTTCGTGGGGCGAAGCGGTCGTCGCGATTTAAATGCCGTATCGATCGCAAGGTCGTCGCCAAATTTATCCGACACGCGAAAGCGCCCGATCGGAGTCTTGAAACTCCCCACTTCCGAGCCGAGGCCGAACTTCGAAGTCGAGACCGGGAAACTTCGAACGATGGTGCGCCCGCGTTTCACCTTTAGCTGCTGCCGCGCCACCGAAATATGGATGCTGAGAGGGACGCTTTGCTTCATGAAAGTCCGGAGATAGAATGCGGCCTCCGTGGAAAAAAGCTACCATATCGCAATCGTGGGCGCGACCGGCGCTGTCGGCGTCGAACTGCTCGATGTGCTCACTCGGCGCGCGTTCCCCATAGGCAAAATTCGCCTACTTGCCTCCGCCCGCTCACTTGGGAAGCGGTTGCGGTTTCGCGATGAAGAGATCGCGGTCGAAGAGTTAAAGGAGGGCGCGTTTGCCGGCATCGATCTCGCATTCTTCAGCGCGGGCGGCGAGCTTTCGCGAAAGTTTGTTCCGGCCGCCGTCGCTGCCGGCGCGGTCGTGATCGATAACTCGTCCGTTTTTCGAATGGACTCTAATGTTCCGCTCGTGATTCCAGAAATAAACGGCGCGGATGTGCGCACCCACAGCGGGATCATAGCGAATCCCAACTGTACCACCGCGGTCACGCTCATGGCGCTTTACCCGCTACACCAGGAATTCGGGGTGAGGCGGATTTTCGCATCCAGTTATCAAGCGGTATCCGGGAGCGGCGCACGGGCGATCGCGGAATTGAAGCGCCAGGTTTACGAAGCGGCGCACGGTGCCGAGCCGACGACGGAAATTTATCCGCACCCGATCGCTTTTAACGTCTTGCCGCACGTTGATACTTTCCTGGACGACGGCTACACCAAGGAAGAAATGAAAATGCAAAACGAGGGGCGCCGCATCATGCATCTGCCGAATTTTCGGGCATCCGTGACCTGCGTGCGCGTGCCGGTCTATCGAGCCCATTCGGTGGCAGTCAGCGCGGAGTTCGAGCGAGTAGTCGATTTAGAGCAAGCGCGCCAAGTTTTGGCGCGCGCGCCCGGCCTCGATCTTCTCGACGAGCCGTCTAGAAATATTTATCCGACACCGGTCGCCGCCGCTGGGAAGGATAATTGCCAGGTCGGGCGACTCCGGAAAGATAGCGCTCTAGAGAATGGGCTCGCCTTTTGGGTTTCAGGCGATCAGTTACTGAAAGGCGCGGCTCTAAATGCCGTGCAGATCGCGGAGTTGCTCTAACAAAAAACGGCCCCGGATTTCTCCGGGGCCGTTGAATTCGTTAGCCGAGTCTATTGATCCGGCTGCGGAGTGTCGCCGGGCTGTGGCGGAGCTTTTTTGCCCTTTCTCTGGCCGTCCTGGTTAGGCTGGGCCTGCTGTTGCTGCTGTTGCTGCTGCTGCGGCGGAGCTGCTTGCTGCTGGCGCGCCTCGCGTCTCGCTTCCGCCTGTTGTTGCATCTGCTGCCCTTGCGCGGCTTTCCTCGACTCAGCTTCCTGCTGCATCTGCGCCCGGCGCGTTGACGCCGCCTCCTGCGCGCCTCTCATCTGCTCAGCCTGCTGCGATTGTGCGGCTCGCTTCGCCTCAGCGTTTTGCTGCATCTGCGCGTTCCGGGCAGCTGACGCATCCTGTGATCGCTTCATCTGCTGATCGCGTTCGGTCTTCCTTGCTTCAGCCGACTGCCTGGCCTGCTCCGCCTGCTGCCCTTGGGCTGCTCTTTTCGCTTCTGCGTCCTGCTGAATCTGAGCCTTGCGTGCCGAAGCTGCCTCTTGCGATTGTTTCATCTGCTGATCGCGCTCCGTTTTTCTTGTTTCAGCCGACTGCCTGGCCTGCTCCGCCTGCTGCCCTTGCGCTGCTCGTTTCGCCTCTGCATCCTGCTGCATCTGGGCCTTGCGTGTCGCAGCTGTCTCTTGCGATTGTTTCATCT
>JBDUAE010000567.1:0-1591 GCA_040004805.1 Chthoniobacterales bacterium
ACCATCTTGCTCAAGTATTCATTCAATTGCCTAACGAGTTCTTCCGGATCAGCCCGCTCGCTCAGGGTGGTAAATCCGATCAGGTCGGTAAACAGCACCGTCACCGGGATCCGCGCCCCCTTCATCGTGCTGTAGAAACTGGCCGGGTTATCCAGGATTTCCTTCACCAGATTTTTCGAAACGTAACGTTCGAGCGTGCGGCGAGTGCGCACTTTTTCCATCCGCTCCAGGACGTAATCCAGTCCCAGCGAAAGCGCTCCACTGAGCAAGAACGCGCTCAACACCGGCACTACCAACAAGAGCAGGCCAACGTGATCGTAGAGCACGCGCGAGAGCGCGAGGTAGCCAATGGCCAACCCCAGGAATAACGCCAGCGCCAAAAACGGCCGGCGGATAAATCCCGCTACCATCCCCGCCAGCAAACCCGCTCCTGCCACCATCATCCAGTCCACTCGCGAACTCGTGGCCTGGAGAAATTCGCCATCCAATGCTGCCGCCATCGCGTGGAAATGCAGGAGCGGTCCCGGTGTTTCCGGCCCCATCGGTGTCGGAAAAGCGTCGTGCCGGATCTGCGCCGACGACCCGATCAAGACCACCTTGTCTTTGAAAAAAGCACCCTCGCCGAAGTTCTGCCGCCAGAACTTGCGATCGAAAATCTGCCAGAGGGGCAACGGCGGATACGCATTCGGATCGGTGAACCGGATGAGATGGGATTGCAGGTCCCGCGGCACTCGCTCCGGGTGTCCCAAATCGGTGATCGCGCGCGCCGAAAGCGCCTCATACGGCACCTCGCCCGGTCGCGGCGACTGCTCCGCTAACTGCAAATCCGTCATCGTATAACGCACCGCCCGGATTTTACCGTCAAGCGCATCCGGAAACATCGCGACATAGCCGACACGTTTGTCCATCATTTGCGGCGGCGGGATTAGCGCCGCATTTGGTGGCACTGCCTGGGCAAAACCGCCCCCGCCTCCCTGTTGCACCGCAGAGAAGTCGAAGTTCGAACCCAGCACCACGCGATCGCGGTGGCGTTCCAGCGCGGCCCGAAATTCCGGGTCGCCTTCATTACTCGGGCTGAAGACCAAATCGAAAACCACCAGCCTCGCGCCGGCCGCGAAAAGCTGATCGAGCATGATCGCCCACACTTCGCGCGACCAAGGAAACGGCTGCGCCGTCATCAATTGCAGCGCCCGATTATCCGCAATCTCCTCGGGCAAAAAAGGTGGAAGCTCCAGCGTACTTTGGTCGATCCCGAGGAAAACGAAATCCGGCCGCGTCGCCGTCTTCCGCCCCTCGCGCTGGAGAAAATCCTCATACGTCTGCTCACTGGTCCAGATCCCAGAGAGAAAGGGCAACCCGCTAAAGAAATGGCCGAGCAGCACCCCGCCCGTGCAGACCGCGCAGATCAGCGCGATGGCCAGTAACCGATGACGACTTAACCAATGCACCGGCGTAGTCTATGAAACCGGGCCGCATATCGCGAAGGGAAAAGCGCTGCGCCGGAAAAGCAGTTGCCAATTTCCCCTCTCCACCTAGTTTCCTCGCCCCGTCGCAACTGTGCGGCGGCCGATCGTCCCATCTGGCGGTGTTT
>JBDUAE010000157.1:0-5254 GCA_040004805.1 Chthoniobacterales bacterium
GTCTCGCTAAATTTCGTCGCGTCAGCCTTTACAAACGGGACTTTGATCAGCTCCGCGATGTGCTTGATCAGATAAGTTTTTCCGACCCCGGTCGGGCCGACGAGAATCACGTTTTGCTTGGCGTATTCCGTCGCTTCCGCGCGCGCGACATCTTCCTGCTCGAGCCGGCGCTGATCATTGACGTGATTATAGTGATCGCAGACCGCGATCGCGAGGACCTTCTTGGCCTCATCCTGTTGAATCACGAATCGATCGAGGTGCGCCTTGATATCGCGCGGCAGAAAATCGAAAACGAAATCCTCCTCCGCGACCTTCGCCGGCTTCTCCTCGCCCCCAGCCTCCTCGGCTTGCGGCTGCGTGAAAGTCGAGAACGCGACCTTGTCGCCAAAGTTCGATTTCATAAACTCGGAGAGCTTCGATTTTAGTTCTTCGGGTGAAGGAAAGGACGGGGTTTGTTCCATGCTCATGCGAATCAAAAAAATGCCCGCAACCGCAGGCACGCACTAACCTATCAGCCCGCGCCCGCCTGTAAAATCGGACGAGCCAGACGGCTGGCGCGCAGCCAGGCCACGATGGCAGACACCGCGTGGATGAAGGCGGATAATTTCGCACCACTCGATCGCGATTCTCACAAGCGAACGGGCGAAGATTACTGATCCGCGAGCCGATGCCGAAAAATCTAATTTGAACGAAAGTCCTTCCGCCACGACTAATCCTGCTGTGCAGAAACGGCCCACGGCGCGCGTCTTCTCGGGAGCAGTTTCGCTCCTGCTCGCGGCCGCGTGGCTGTTGGCCTCGAATCACTGCGCTGTCGCTGGCTTTGCGCTGAAGAATCCGGCGGAAGCTACCCATGAGCATTGCGCCGGGCATGGGGGCTCGGGGCAGCCGCAGAAGGATAAGGGTTGCGACGATCAGAACTGCTGCAAATCGCTCAACGCTCCCTCAGTCACGCTCGCGAAGAGCCCCGTC
Source organism: Chthoniobacterales bacterium (assembly GCA_040004805.1). Taxonomy (GTDB): domain Bacteria; phylum Verrucomicrobiota; class Verrucomicrobiia; order Chthoniobacterales; family UBA10450; genus JACCTI01. Next base: position 970 of record JBDUAE010000157.1, read on the forward strand.
TCTTTCGATCAGTTTCACTTTGTCACGGCGGACTATTTCGCGACCGTCCTGCCCGCTCGTGGCCAGCTGCATCCAGCGGTCATCTTCGAACTCGATACCGGTCCGCCGGGATTGAGTTCGTTTGCCGAATCCGTGTTGCAAAGGAGCCTGCTCGCGCACGCTCCGCCTTCCCTCGCGTAACGCACCCGCAACCTGTCGCCCAGGCCTCGCGAGTACGTTATCTTCGCTTTCGGGCCTCTTTGCGCTCTATCGGCGCAGCTTCGCTCGAGCGTCCCCATGCGTCCGCGGCTGCTAACGCGGCCACTCGTTTTTAAATTCAACCCAAACAATAACAACCAATGAAAAACAAAATGCACCTACTCCGGGCCAGCCTTGCCACCTGCCTTCTCATTTCCATCGCTCTGGCTACGCCGCTGCGTGCGGCCGAATTGAGCGCGGTTGATAAACAATTTCTGACCACTTACGAAAAGGTTCACGCCGCGCTCGCTGCGGACGATTTGGCGGCAGCAAAAAAGGCCGGCACCGAACTCGGCGATGAAGGAAAAGCCATCGCCGCAGCGACTGATCTCAAGAGCGCGCGCACAGCATTCGGCCAAGTGAGCGAGCGCGCCGTGACCTTGGCCGAAGGTCAGGAAGGCTACTACGTGGCAAAATGTCCGATGGTAAAAAAGAGTTGGGTCCAGACCTCGACCGAGATCAAAAACCCTTACTACGGCAAAGAGATGCTCACCTGTGGTGTCATCAAAGAATAACAACCGTTCGGAGATAACCCGAACACAAACAGAAAGAAAAAAATGAAGACAATGAAAGCACTGTTAGGAATCGCAGCCGCGGCTGCACTCGCGGCCACGCCCGTGTTCGCTCATGAAGGCGATGAGCATGGGAAAGCTGGCGAAATGACAAAGGTGACCGGCGAAGTAGTGGACATGGCCTGCTATGTCGATCACGGCGCGACCGGCGAGAAGCATGCCGATTGCGCGAAGAAATGCATCACGAGCGGATTGCCCGTGGGTCTAAAAGCGGCCGACGGCAAGACTTACCTCCTGATTGGCGATCACACGCCGATGAACAAGGATCTGGCTGAATACGCCGCCAAGACGATCACGGTCGAAGGCAAAGTCGTCTCGCGCGACGGCGTCAACATGATCGAGAACGCGACCATCCAGAAGTAACCAACATGCTCGAGTACCTCAGCAATCCGGAATATGTCCACGTCTTGCTGAACCCACTGCCGGTCTACGGACTGGCGGTGGGGGTACTCGGCTTGGTGGTGGCCCTCTTTACCAAAGCGCGCGCGGCGCGAGTGACCGCGCTCGTGATCATCTTTGTGAGCGCGCTCTCGGCCTGGCCCGTTTATGAGTACGGCCAGAAGAGTTACGATCGCGTGCTCGCGATGGCCGACTCCGACGGCGGCAAATGGCTAAAGGAGCATATGGATCGAGCCGAGAAACTGATCTATGCCTTCTACGTTCTCGCCGCCTTAGCCGCGGCCGGCCTCGCGGCGGAACGATTCGCCCCGCGCGCGGCGGTCCCGCTCACGCTCGCGACCCTGCTCCTTGCTTGCGGGACTTTGGGGGCGGGCGGCTACATCGCCCAGGCCGGAGGTCGCGTGCGCCACCGCGAGTTCCGCTACGCACCCGCGCCTGAGCACGTGGACGAGCAGGAACACGAACACTGAGCCCGGTGTCGATTTTGCTCCCGACTTATACTTCGATGAAGCCTGGTTTTTTCGGACACTCTTCGATACTCACGCTGCTCGGTGCGCTCCTGTTTGCTGGCTGCGCCACTAATTTCGAACCGCCGCCGTTTACCGCCGATCATCCCGCAAGTCCGCAGGCGGCGGAAGTCCGGCGTTCACGACCGCCACGACTCGCGGCTGATGGGCTTACGCGCAAAACGATAGCGCAGCTCGAGAGAAAGGACGCACCCGATCCGGATTATCACCCGACAGACGGTAGCATGCAGCATGACATGGGAAGCATGGAAGGAATGGGCGATGCGAAAGCGTCCCGGCCAGCGCCATCTGCGGCACAGACGAAGGCGTATTGGACGTGCGTGATGCATCCGGAAATTCACGCCGATAAGCCGGGGCAATGCCCGAAGTGCGGAATGACCTTGATCAAAAAGGAAGGAGCGCCGTAGTGAGAAGTCTGACGTTGTTCGTCGTCGTCGCTCTCGCGCCGAATGCATGGTCTGCACGTCGCGAGTCGGTCGACGACCTGCAAACGACTGTCCACGGCCGAATCGGTAAGCGCGTCGAATGGCGAAAAGATGCCGCGGCCGATGCGGAAATCGCGCGCACGGTGCACGGGCTTCTTCGCGGCAAGCTGACCGCGGACCGCGCCGTGCAGGTCGCGTTACTGAACAATCGCCAACTGCAAGCGACCTTCGAGGAGATCGGAATCGCGAACGCGGATCTTACCGAAGCCGGCTTGCTCAAGAACCCAAGCTTCGACGTAAGCGCGCGCTTTCCGGACCGACCGCCCAGCGGCACCAACCTCGAATTCTCGATCGTGCAGGACTTCATCGATGTCTTCCTGATTCCGCTGCGCAAGAAGGTCGCTGCGAACGAACTGGCTCGCGCCAAACTCCGCGTCGGCGATTCGGCCCTGAAACTCGCGTCCGAGGTGAAGACGACGTTCTACACCTTGCAGGCGAAGCAACAGTTGTTGACGCGGATCACGGCGCTGGGCGCGACCAATGCCGCGGCGCTCGAATTCGCGCAGAGGCAGCATGAAGGCGGCACGATCAACGATCTGGAACTGGCGAATCAGCAGGCGAGCTATTCGCAAGGACGCGCCGATGCCGCTGAAGTCGCGGCTGAGCTGCGCGCCGATCGCGAGAAGCTCAACCGCCTCATGTGCGTCTGGGGCGCTGAGACGGAATGGAAAATCGCGGATGAACTCCCGTCGCTCCCCGGCAGGAAGCTTCCGGTCGAGCGGCTGGAATCGCTCGCGGTCGCGCAGCGCCTCGATCTCGCGGCGGCGAAAGCTGAATTAGGCGCAGTTGTGAAGAGCCTTGGCCTAACGAAGACCTACCGTTATCTCGGCGCGGTTGAGTTTGGAGTCGATACCGAGAAGGAGCCTGATGGCCAGCGTGTCACGGGACCAACCCTGCGGTTGGAGCTTCCGGTCTTCAATCATGGACAAGGCCGCATCGCGAAAGCCCAGGCGCAGCTTCGCCAGGCCGAACGCCGGCTCGAAGCGGAAGCGATCGCTATTCGCTCCGAAGTGCGTGAAGCGCGGGACCGGTTACTGGCGAAAGAAAATCTCGCCAGCTACTACCGCGACGAACTCATCCCAGAGCGAACGCGCATCCTGCAGCTCACGCTCGAGCATTACAACGCGATGTTGAAAGGCGCCTACGACCTCCTCCTCGCGAAGCAAAACGAATTGGCCGCGGAGCGCAGTTACATCGATGCGCTGCGCGATTACTGGATTGCCCGCGCTGATTTGGAACGCGCCGTCGGTGGCAGTCTAACTCGTTCTTCGTCCTCCTCCTCGTCCTCGTCTTTCAAAGAGATGGTCGAAACAGATCGAGGACGAGGGCGATTAAGAGAGGGAAGATGATGCGCGTCCAATTCGATCACGAGAAACTCGAGGTTTACCAACTCGAACTCGCCTTTGTCTCATGGGTCGCGCCGCTCCTGGCGAGAGTGAAACAGGCTGGTGCCACTGTCCGGACCGCGGAGGTGATAGATCAACTCGATCGCGCGAGCCTATCGACTCTGCTGAATACTGCGGAAGGAAACGGCCGACGACAGGCTCAGATGCGAGCGCGCTTTTTTGAGGATGCTCGTGGCTCAGCGACGGAATGCGCGGCGTGTTTAGACGCTCGCGTCCCTAAGACGCTTTGTTCCATCGAGGAAGTTAACCAAGGCAAGGAGATGCTGCTGCGGATTGTGTCCATGCTAACGAAACTCGTCGCGCGCTTCGACCAATCGTCCTCGTCCTCCTCCTCGTCCTCGATCATTCGGGAGGAAGCTGATGAGGAGAGAATGGGGAACGAGGAAGAGGACGAGAACGAGTAGGAAAGAACTAATCATGTTTACACGACGAAAATTCTTTTCCGGCGCGGCTGCCATTCTTGGCGGCTCCGCCCTTGTGAACCGCCTTGCGCGCGGCGCAGAGGTGGTGGCGAATCAGTCGACTACTCCGACCCCGGCGGGGTCGACTGTAAACTACCGTCCAGTGGTCACGCCAAACGGTTCAACCTTGCCGTGGACGATGAACGGCGGCGTGAAGGAATTCCGTCTCGTCGCGGAACCGGTGAAGCGAGAGTTCGC
>JBDUAE010000158.1:0-5226 GCA_040004805.1 Chthoniobacterales bacterium
TTCTCCCTAACCTTTGCTCTGAGAAACGATCTCGTTGAGTTTGAAGATCGGCAGGAACATCGCGATCACGATGCCGCCTACGATCACACCGAGAAAAACAATTAGGAGCGGCTCGATCAGCGAGGTCAGCGCGTCCAACATCGCTTCGATTTCTTCGTCCCAGAAATCGGCCATCTTTTCCAGCATGGTATCGATCTTGCCGGTCGCCTCGCCCGCCGAGACCATGCGCAGCATCATTGGCGGGAAGATCGGTTTCTTGGAAAGCGCGACCGAAAGGTTGTCGCCTTTTTCCACGTCTGCCCCCGTCCCTCTAATACTCATTTCCACCACGTGGTTGCCCGAAGCGCCCGCCACGATATCTAGAACTTCGAGAATCGGGACACCGCTGCGAATCAACTGCGCGAAGGTGCGAGAAAACCGCGACATGCAGATCTTGTGCAAGAGCGGGCCGAAGATCGGCAGCTTCAGCTTCCAGCGATCCCAAAGCTGACGGCCGCGGGTCGAGCGCAGAAAAGTGCGGATGCCGAAGAAGACCGCGAGCATGCCGCCGATCATGAAGTACCATTCATTGCGTAGGAAGTCGCTCAGATCGATCAGGAACTGAGTGGGCGCGGGCAGTTTAGCTCCGAAATCCTTGAAGATTTCTCCGAAAATGGGGACCACTTTCACGATCAGGAAGGTCGTGATGAGGAAGGCGATCGAGATGACGATGACCGGGTAGGTCATGGCCGATTTCACTTTCTTCCGCAACCTGGAACTGGCTTCGAGGAAGCCGGCCAGCCGGTCGAGAATCTCGGCCAGCAATCCGCCGTGCTCGCCTGCTTTCACCATGCTGACAAACAGTCGATCGAACACGCGCGGATGCTTAGCGATAGCTTCATGAAAAGTGTCACCGCCCTGGACCCGCGTCGTGACGTCACTGATGACTTCGCGGAGCGCGCGCTGGCGTTTGGGATCGCATTGATCGTAAAGGGCGGTGAGCGCCTGCACGAGTGAGATGCCCGCCTCGACCATGGTGGAAAGCTGTCGCGTAAAGAGAACCAGATCGGTTTCTTTTACGGTCCAGACCTTCTTGCGCTGTTTGGTCGCGGCGGCTTTTTGTTGTAGTGAAAGCACCATGAGCCCTCGGCTCATGAGGCTGGTGACGGCACTGTCTTCGTTGAGAGCGTCCTGGATTCCAGAAACGATCTTGCCGGAGGTATCGCGGGCTTGGTAGGAGAATGTGATCATATGGAGATTATGGTAACTCCTCTTTTTATAGCAGCTATAATGCCAAGCATTTTATAGAATCTCAAAATAGTGCTCGCTCGACACCATCTTCCCGGGCGTGTCGGTTGTTTGTGCCGGGATTGGACCTGCCTCCAGTATCGGCCCGACCATCCCCGCCCGCCGTGGACACTTCGCGGAAAAGGTCGACCTTGCTTCGCTTTCCCAATGGAAATCGCCCTCGATCATCTCTCCCCTGCCCTCGCGATCTGGCATCATTACGATCCGAAGGTCAAAGCGGACCTCTTCGGGACGGCGTTGCGAACCAGCGCCGGACTCTTTTTCATCGATCCTACCCCGCTGCCGCCCGCCGATCTTGCGACCTTGCTCGGCGGCCAGACATTGACGGGAATCGTCGTCACCAACGCAAATCACGCGCGCGGCGCGGTCTCGTTGGCTCAGAAATTTTCGTCGCCTATTTTCGCGCGACCGGAGGCCAAACCCGAGCTCGCGCTAGGCGAGATTGTTGAACTCGGCGACGGCCGGGAAATCGCGCCCGGGCTGGTTGCGATCGCAATCGACGGAGCGGTTGCGGGAGAAATCGCCCTGCTCGACCGAGCGGACGGCGGGACGCTCATCCTCGGCGACGCGCTTATTAATATGGAGCCGCACGGTTTCGCCTTCCTCCCGGCCAAATATTGTTCGAACCCAAAACTGATGCGGCGCTCGCTCCGAAAGCTGACCGAGTTTGACTTCGAGCGAATTCTTTTCGCTCACGGCATGCCGGTAATCACGCAGGCCCGTCAGCGACTCCTGCAATTACTCGAGAGCGCGTGACTCCAGGAATCAGCATGCCTCCCGTTGCTCCCGCGTCGCCGGCGAACCCGGTCGCCCGTTTTCTCCAGCTCATCCGATTTTCCCACACCATCTTTGCGCTCCCCTTCGCCTTCGGCGCGCTCTTCGTCGCCGCGCGCGGGATCCCAGCGCCGCGCAATCTTTTGCTCGTGCTGCTGGCCATGGTCCTCGCCCGCACCGCGGCGATGCTTTTTAACCGCCTCGCCGATTGGTCAATCGATCAACGCAATCCCCGCACCGCAGGTCGCCACCTCCTCGCCTCGCGCCGGGCCGCCGCCGTCCTCCTTGTCGGCTGTACTCTCGGATTCATCGCCACGGCGATTGCGATTAACCGGATGACCGCGCTGCTTTCGCCCGTCGCTCTCGCGCTTATTTTCCTTTACTCGCTCACGAAACGATTTACCGACGCCACCCACTTTTTCCTCGGCCTCGCTCTTGCCGTCGCACCTGCGGGAGCTTGGATCGCGGAAACCGGCCGACTCGATTTCCCGCCGCTCATCCTCAGTCTCGGGGTCATCTGCTGGGTCGCCGGCTTCGATTTGATTTACGCCACGCAGGATTATGAATTCGATCGGCGCGAAAAACTGCGGTCGCTCGTGGTGCGGATCGGCATTCCCCGCGCGCTCCGTTTGGCGCAATCCCTCCACCTCGCCATGTTCGCCGCGCTCCTCGGTTTCGGCCTGAGCGCGCGGCTCGGTGTCGTCTATTTTTCCGCGATGCCGCTCATCGCCGCCGCCCTTTGGTATGAGCATCGCTCCGCCGCCCGGCTCGATCTCGCCGCGATCAATCGCGCCTTCTTCCAGAGCAACGCCTTCGTCAGCGCGCTCTTCTTTGTCGCCGTCGCGCTCGATGTGGTGCGACGCGCCTACTGATCGAGCTCCGCGATGCGGCGCGCGTGGCGTCCGCCTTCGAAATCCGTCGTCAACCAAACCCGCACCACCGCCAGCGCCGTCTCCTGCGGGATCACGCGCTCGCCTAACGACAGGACGTTGGCGTCGTTATGTTGTCGGGAAAGTTTCGCCACTTCCTCGTTCCAGCAGAGCGCGCAACGCACCCCGCGGACTTTATTAGCCGACATCGCCTCGCCGTTGCCCGAACCTCCGAAAACGATCCCGCGCTCACACTCTCCCCGCGCCACCGCTTCCGCCGCCGGCCGCACAAATTTCGGATAATCGACCGGCTCTTCGCTGAAGGTCCCGAAATCCACCGGTTCGTGGCCGAGCGAAACGAGGAGCGCCTTCACCGCTTCCTTGAGTTTGAAACCGGCGTGGTCGGTCCCGAGCGCGATCTTCATCCTGCCGTGCTAAACGCGCCCGCGCCGCTTGTCGAGGCAAAGCGCCTCAGGTCGTCGCCTCCGCCGGCGCTAACTCCGTCCAGAGTTCCCGCTCCCGCTCCGTTAACGTCTTCGGAATTCGCAGCCCGATCACCACATACAGATCGCCCCGCGCGCCGCTCGCGTTCGGTAATCCGCGCTCGCGTAAACGGAAACGCTGCCCCACCTGCGTGCCCGCGGGAATCTTGAGTTTCCCCGGTGTTTCCAATGTCGGCACCTGCAGATTTGTCCCCAGCACCGCCTGCGCCGGATCGATCTGCACCTCATGGATCAGATCGCTTCCTTCCACCGAAAAATCCGGATGTCGCGCTAATCGCACCCGCAAAAACAGATCGCCGCTTTTCCCGCCGCCGGCCCCAGCTTCGCCCTGACCCGCCAACCGGATGCGCTGCCCTTCATGCACGCCGCGCGGAATTTTTACCTGATACGATTCCACCTTGCTCGCGGAACTCCGCCGCAGCGACACCGTCCGTTTCGAGCCCTGCAACGCCTCCTCCAGCGTCACCATGATGTCCGCTTCCACATCGCTCCCGCGCTCAGCCGACATCGGCCGCTGGCCGAACCCGCTCCCGCCGCCGAACGCAGATTGCCCGCGACCGCCGCCGAAAAACGCCTCGAAGAAATCGCTGAACCCGGTCCCGCCGAATTCAAATTCCACGCCGCTGCCGTTGCCCCCGCCGAAAGGGCTTGGGCCCCGTCCGCTCTGCTGGCCGCCCCAACCCGGCGGTGGTTGGGAGCCACCCGGCTGATTCCAATCCGTGCCTAACTGGTCATATTTACCACGCTTTTCCGGATCGCTCAGCACCTCGTAGGCTTCGTTGATCTGCTTGAACTTCTCCTCCGAGGCCGGCTTGTCCCGCTCCTTCGCCATGTCCGGATGATGCTTCCGCGCCAGCTTCCGGAACGCGCTCTTGATCTCATCCCCGGTCGCGGTTTTGGCGACACCCAGCGTCTCGTAATAATCTCGAAATTGAACAGCCATCTTGCTGGCGTGGATTCTCTCCGCTTCCCATGCGGCGCGCAACCCGCAGGAGTTTTTTTAGCAAGCGACGGCCTTCCGGATTTGCCCGATGCCGGTTAATCCTGTCTAAAGAAACCCATGCCAGAAATCGGCAAACTTCTCGTCTTCGTCGGCCTCGCTGTCGTCCTGCTCGGCCTCGCCCTCTGGACCGGCGTCGGTGCCGGCTGGCTGGGCCGGCTCCCCGGCGATATCCGGATCGAGCGCGGGAATTCCGGATTCTATTTCCCCATCGTCACCTGCATCATCATCAGCGTCGTGCTCAGTGTGATCGTCTCGCTCTTTCGTCGTTAGCCGACACCATGGCGAAAGAATCGCTGCGCCAAACCCGGCTCGAGCAACATGTCGCCGCCTTGCGCCAATGCCGCCGCTGCCCGCGCATGGTTCCGCCGCCAGTCTCCGGCGGACCAGTCGTTAGCCGCGTCCTTCTTATCGGTCAGGCGCCTGGCATCAAGGAACCCGTCCTTGGGCGTCCCTTCGCCTGGACGGCCGGTCGCACTCTCTTCGGTTGGTTTCGCGATTTCTGCGGGATGGATGAAACCGAAACCCGCGCCCGAATTTACTTCGCCGCCGTCTGCCGCTGCTTTCCCGGTCGGACCGCGGCGGGTGGCGACCGCGTTCCCGCTCCGGACGAAATCCGCAACTGCGCCGTATGGCTGAACGACGAGATGGAAATCCTGCGCCCGCGCCTCGTCATCCCCGTCGGCAAACTCGCCATCAGCCAATTCCTAGCCGTAGGAAAACTGGACGCAGTCATCGGTCGCGCCTTCCCCATGCAGCGGAATCGCGCCGCGTTCGATCTCATCCCGCTGCC
>JBDUAE010000159.1:0-5222 GCA_040004805.1 Chthoniobacterales bacterium
GCGCGCGATGTTGGGATGTTCGAGGCGGGCGAGAATTTCGCGCTCGGCGCGAAAACGACGCAAGACTTCGTCGGTATCGGTGCCGCGTTTGAGCAGCTTGATCGCGACCGTCTTTTGGAATTGTTCATCCGCGCGCACCGCCAGCCAGACGGAGCCCATCCCACCGCTCCCAAGTTCGCGCACCAGTCGATAGGCGCCCAGTCGTCGGCCTTCGTTGGCCGCTTGCGTCGGATCATTCCCCAGCACGCCACCGGCCTCCGCCACGGAATCGACTAACGCGGGTGAATGCGCGAGGAGCGATTCCACCTCGCGACGGAGCGCCATGTCTTCCGTGCCGATGCGTGCGAGGAAAGCGGCGCGGGCATCGGGCGAGTCCTCTTCCAGCGCGGAAGCGAGTGCTTCCTTGACCTGCTGCCAGCGCTCCGGGGTCATGTTGTCCTTTACGCGACGACGACCCAGTTGTTAGGGGGAGTCGGAAATCTCGCGCTGTAGCCAGTGCCGCGCGGTCATCCAGTCGCGCTTTACGGTCGCGGGCGAGATGGCGAGAAGCTGCGCTGTTTCCTCCACATTCAAGCCGCCAAAAAAGCGCAGCTCCACCACGCGCGCCTGCCGCGAATCGAGCGTCTCGAGATCGCACAGGGCTTGCTCCACTCGCGCGATACTAAGCTGGCGCTGATCGTAAAACTCGAGCGCGGCGTCCAATTCCAAGAGCGGCTCGCCGCTCCCACGCTTCTCCCGCTTCCGCGCGGCCGCATGGTTGGCGAGAATGCGCCGCATCATCCGCGCGGCGATGGAAAGGAACTGCAGTCGATCGCCCCAATCCACCGTGCGTTGCTGGCAAAGCCGGAGGTAGGACTCGTGCACCAGCGCAGTGGGCTGGAGGGTATGATCGGGCCGCTCCTTGCGCAGATAATTGGCGGCCAAATCGCGCAGTTCGCGGTAGAGACCGGGCAACGCTTGATTCAAAAGCGTCGTGTCGGTTCCGTCCGGGATCGCGCCTTCGAGGAGCGCCGCGAGGTCGTCAAACTCGACGACGACGTCTGCGGATGGGGACGCAGAAGGTTTTAACATCCGGAGGCCGCTTCGCTCATGGAAGGGGAGTCTATTTCAAACGCTTCACCCTCGGCTACGAAATTCTCCTTCTTTTGCGTCTCTCTGAAAATTCTTTGAGCCCATTTCACGCTTTTTCTGGCGAGAGAGAACAAGCACCCCCATTGCCGTGCGTGTAGCTCAATCGGCAAATCTTCATTATGAAACACTACAATCGTCAGCCTTTTCTCGTCTTCGTCCTCGCCTTTTGCGGCGCTTTTTTGGCGCATCCGCAAGCGGAGGGAGCGGCGCTCACCTGGGTTCATTCCTTCGCGGCGACGGATCCGAATACTAACATCGCGCCGGAAGGCTACGGTCCGGTGGTAGGCCTGACTCAGGGAACGGACGGAAATTATTACGGACTGACTCATGGCGGCGCCAACAACACGAGCGTGCTTTACCGGGTGACGCCTGCAGGTGCCGTTTCTGTGATCTACACTCCTCCGAGCGATTTTAGCATGTTACTGGATGCTTCGACTCCTTTGCTGGCGGTGGAGAATGCCCCGGACGGCAAGATGGTCTTCTATCACGCTGGTGGTGGCGGGAGCGATGGAAACTTGATCCGAATTACGACGGATGGCACAGCGGGTGGCACGAGCGCTACGAACATCTATCAGTTCGACTTTAACTCCAGCGGCATCAGCATCCGCGGCGGCTTACTTTACGATGGCGGCGACGGTCAAGGTCACCAGGTCTTGTATGGCGCAGCCTATGGTGGTGGAACGCGCAATCGCGGCACGCTCTTTCGAATAGTCACCGATGGCACTGCCAATGGAACCACCGCGACCGTCTTGCATAACTTTGGCAGTGACATCGATCCGCAGGATGGTTTGCCGTGGACGACTCTCGTAAAAGGAATTGATGGCAACCTTTACGGCACGACGACCGATACGGCGAACCCCTTCTTCGGAGAGACCCAAGTGGACAATGGGAAAGTCTTTCAATTTTCGCCAGGCTCCGGAGCCTACAATGTTCTCTACACTTTCCCGCTCAATGGGCCGACCACCCCTTCGTCTCTCGTAGAATCTTCGCCGGGCGTCTTCTTTGGCACGGCCAGATCTCCCAGCGGTCCGGGTATCATCTTTAAGATCACGGTAAGCGGCGTGACTGGGAGTTATGCCACCGTCTACACCTTCTCATCCGCGGGTGGTGTGCCGGTGGAGTACATGCCGTTACTGCTGGATGCCGATGGCTTGATGTATGGGGTCTTGCCTCTGGGTGGCGGCGTCAACCACAGCGGAGAAATTTTTTCGCTCACTCCAGATGGGAGCGTCACAGATCTGCATGATTTTAGCAATGGCCAGACGAGTGCCGATGGTTCCGACCCCAACTGCGTTCTGGCCATCGATGAGGATGGCAACTTGTACGGGACGGCCACAAGTGGCGGCGCCTTCGGAAATGGCACCGTCTATCGACTCAATGCTCCGCCCAAACCTCCCTTACCCCCCTTCACTTCCTTCAATGTGCAGCCGCCGGCCAATCTGGGTGGGCCCGTGCAATTCACCGCCAGCATCGTGGCCGGGGTGAAGGTGACGGTTCAATTTAGCACCAACCCGAGCGACTCCAGAAGTTGGATGAATCTGCTCGATGGCGGGGTCATGGCCGATCAACCCGCCGGCTCAGGCAATTATGTCCTTAGTAGCGCTGCCTATCCGACCGGCAGTGTCTCCTTCCGGGCCGTCGCGACCAAGCCCGGATCGCAACGCAGCATCAGCGACACGAAAGGACCGTTCACGCTGCACGCCAATCCCGGCTTTTCGCCCACCGCTTTCACGGTGAACGAAAGCACTACACCGCAAACGGGACTCGCGGATAGCGCGTTGCGTTTCGCCGCCACCCAATCGGGCCGGCCGGCTAATTTGATGGCGCACGTGGAAGCTTCCACCGATGGAATGACCTGGACGCCGCTGACCGATAACAACGGCGGCCAGATGGGCTTCGATCCTACGGTCTCGAAGTTTGTCCTCAACTCGACCAGTTATCCCTCCGGCGGGGGCATATACTTCCGCGCGGTTTCGACTGGGGGAGGATTTGACCCCAGCTTTTCCAACGTGGTCGGCCCGTTCGTGCTCTTCAGCACCGTGCCGCATGTGGTACCGCCGGTCATGTATTTCACCGCCAACGGGCATGTGGCCGACTTCGATTTCAAAGCGAAGTACAACACCGCGCAAACCGGGGTCACTCTACGAGTGCAGGTGTCGAATACGCCGGCGAATGAGGCGAGCTGGGTGGCGTTCGACACGGCAGGGTTTGGAACCATGACACAAACGAGCGACCCCACGCTCTATCGCTACTCGCTGAACCGGTCGCCTTATCCGGACGGCGGCAATATTTTCTTCCGCGTCCTGGCGCAGAATAACGACGCGACGGCAGCCGCGTTCGGTCGCTCCATGCCCTGCGGTCCGTTCACGATTACCGCCGCCATGCCGCCCCATGTAACGGTTCACCCGCCTTCCGCCACCGGTGGCACTGGGACACAAGCCGATCCGTTCATCCTGAGCGGCGATCGACTCGCCTTCAGCGCGGACGCGATCGTGGCTGCGGGACGCACGCTCGCGGCGCTGGCCTTGGAAATCGACGGCAGCGTAATCACGCAGACGGCGCCGGCCAGCGGCGCGGCCAATGTCCCGATGCCAGGACTGGGCGATCACGTCTTGCGGGCGATCGCGGCCGACGATTTAGGCGCAGTGGCCCGGGCCGCCGGTGCGATCTTTGTGCGAGTGATTTCGTCGCCCGCAAGTAATCACTCTACGCATGGGAGCAAGGGGAGTGGGGCGAATGCATCGACCACCACGGGAAAGGTTTTCACCGCGGTAGCTGATGGGAATTGGGCGGATCCCTCCACCTGGCGGGACCAGCAAGGACAGCCCGGCGTGCCGTATCTGGAGGACATGGCGATCATCGGAGCGCACACCGTCACGATCACGCCGAGCACGACTGTTTTTGCGCAAGCGCTTACGCTTCGCGGGGGGCATTTGGTCGGGAATGTCTCGGACACCGGTTACAATGAAGGCACCGCGAGTCAGCTCAAGGTCAGCGGCGCATTCACGATCAGCAGTGCCACGCTCGAAGGGTGGATGCACATCGAATCAAACGGCTTGCTCGAGCTGCAAAACGCGGATGACATTCAATTCATCCCGGGTGCGAGTGGACTGGTCGCGTTGTTCGAGAATAAGGGCGGCTGCAACGTGCATGGGGCGGCAGGTATCGTTGGCGCGCACAATTTCTTTAATGAGTCGCCGCTCACTTTCCTGCCTCCGCTACAGGCCTCAGCCGCCCTTCCCACGAATCCGGCGTTGGGCAGTCGTCTGGTCCAGGCCGTCACCGGCGGCGGTAGCATAAGTTCGCAAGAGGCGGCGAAGACGGGCATCGATGGCAGCACGCTTGTTAGCATAAGGGTAGCTGGCATTCTCGGCGAGAATGGCAGCGGACTCCTTAACAGGGGGAACGTGATCAGCAATGATGGCGGAACTTTGATCTCGCAGGATGGGAACAGCTTGATCGGGCAGGACGGGAACGGGCTTATCGGCCAGGACGGCAATGGGATCGTCGGACAGGGAGGCGGCAACATCGTCGGACAAGGCGGCGGGAATATTAATCCTGCATCCTCCAATTCCAGCGGCCCCGCCGGGGTGGGCGAACCGGTTACTCCCATCACGATCACCGGTGGCGAGGTCAACCTCGATGGCGTGACTTTGCTCGGCTCGGTGATCTTAAACGGTGGCGTCCTTACCGGCAACGGAATCATCTACGGCGACCTTACGAATAACGGCGGCTACATCAGTCCGGGGCATTCGGCTGGTCACCTCATCGTGGCCGGAAACTTCACGCAGGAAGCGGGCGGAACTTTGATTCTCGAAACGGGAGGCTTCCTGCCGAGCCAGTACGACGTGCTGCAGGTCGCCGGCAACGCGACTCTGGGTGGCAGACTGGATCTTAAGGTCATCAACGGTTACGAACCGAGCACGAGCGATACGTTCGCGCCTCTTATCTTCGGGTCAGCCAGCGGCTCGTTTGCCTCCATCAGCTCCAACGCGCAGATCACGGTCACCTCCAATGGCGTGCTCGTCTCGGCCGATCCGACCCTCCCGAATCCTCCCGACCCCGCTACGAGCTTTTCCGCGCTCTCCCCT
>JBDUAE010000568.1:0-1573 GCA_040004805.1 Chthoniobacterales bacterium
GAGGTGACGAATTTTGCCTTCCCGGTAGAGGGCGGCCGCGGCGTCCATTCTGCCTCCGAAAAAGGGATTGGCGAAATTGCCGACCGCACGGGAGGTGCCGAGGACCAAGCCGACGTCATTCGCGGGAATGCTAACGGTGTCGATAAAGATGGCGCGGCGGGTAGTTTCCTGGATCCAGCAATTCGCGCCGCCCACGAGGAGGAGGCCGAGGAGAACGCTCCACTTTACGAGGAGTAGGAGGCGACGCCGGAGCGGCCTCGGGTTTACGGGAGAGGGCACGGAGAAATGAGGACGTGACGGCGAGGTTTGCTTCACGCGGGGTAAAGATGAAATCGGGGACGGGTTTCTTCAATTGTTTATTGGAAGAGGCAAGGGCGGCGCAGACGGCGACACGGGCTCGGTCAATGATGAGGCCATCGACAAGTCCCACCTTCTCACAGGTGGCGCGGCGGACGCGCGCCGCCCGCGCGCACGGTGATTCTAAACGCCAGCGATCGGCAGATTGACGCTGCGCGCCGCTAGCGCCAGTTCGGCATCGTGCGTCAGAAAGGTTAGTTCAATCGATCCCGCTTCTCGCAGACGAAGAGCAGTTGCGAGATGAAGAGCGTCGAGGGTTCCGAGCGGAGTTAGGAAACTCTGCGCCGCCCGCTGCAAAATCGCATTGCTCAGCGGGACAAAGTCGATCGCGTCAAAGATCGTCTGCGCCGGCTCCAGTAACTGGGCCACCTGCGCATCCGTAATCAAAGCGCCGAGACGCAGTCGATCGATGGTGCGTAACACTTCCACGCGCAGGAGAACGCTGGCATAGGCGCGGTCCCACTTGGCCCAACCCGCGATGGGAGCTGATTCGCGGCGCAGACGGCGCAACACCACGGAGGAATCCAGGTAGACATTCACCGGCGACGTCGATCAGCCAGCAGCGTCGCGACGGGATCGAAGTTCAGTTTCACTCCGCGCACGCCTTTCAGCGAGGAGACGGGTTTATTGGCCGGGAGAATGCCGAGGCCTCCATTCTCATTCCGCTCCAGTGGAACGACGCGAGCAATAGGATGGCGATGCGATGTCACGAGGATCTCCTGTCCGCCCCGCACCGCTTCAAGATGCGCGCTGAGGTTGCTCTTCAACGAAGCCACGCTCACAGATCTCATGGTCACACTATGACCATATCAAGACTATACCGCAACTCAATCATTGCTCGGCGAGACCGCTCTGACCTTCGGGCGAATGGTTTCTGGCTTTTTGCGAACCAGGGCAAGATAAAGTGTGACGAAAGTGGCCAGCCAGGGGGCGTCTGCGGTAAGATAACGACTGCGATGGCAAGGCCGGCTCAACCTCCAACGTCCTCTTCGATCTCACTGAAGGCGACGGTTTTCATCAGCGTCTTCGCGCTCTGCCTTTCATGGGTAGGATTTGTTGCCGGACTCAATAGCGTTGCCGAACCACCGATCCAGACCAGTGCGGCTGCCCTTCGGTCCGAGGGAGCACCCGTCCCAGTCCGGAAGCCGCTCTCCGAGGCGGCAGACCTGAGCAAAGTCACGATCCGAAACATCGCGACGGTTCCGTTTTCCCAGCT
>JBDUAE010000569.1:0-1572 GCA_040004805.1 Chthoniobacterales bacterium
CCCGTCAACAAAGTCGTCGCCAAGAACGGCGGCTCCGCCTTGCTCAAAGATTGCCCCGCCCTCGCCGCCGTCGCCGGAGCAGTCGTTAGGGCCGTCGCCCCGCTCCCCGTCACCGCGAAGATCCGCATCGGCTGGGACGATGCCACCGTCAACGCCGTCACCGTCTCCCGCCTCCTCGAAGACCTTGGCATCGCCGCCATCGCCGTCCACGGCCGCACCCGCGCCCAGGGCTACTCCGGCCCCGCCGATTGGAATGTCATCGGCGAAGTCGCCGCCGCCGTCCGCGTTCCCGTCATTGGCAATGGCGACATAGCCAGCGCCGCTGACGTCGCCCTTCGCCGGCGCGAGACCGGCATCGCCGGCGTCATGATTGGCCGCGCCGCCATGAGCGCCCCGTGGATTTTTGACCAGATCAAACACGAACTTGCCACTGGCGAAATCCTCCCACCGCCCAGCCTCTCCGAGCGCTGGGCCTTGATCCAGCGCCACTGCCAGCTCGCGGTCGACGAATGGCAAAATGAAAACAACGCCCTCCGCTCCATGCGCAGCCGCCTCATGTCGTATTCGAAGGGCTTCCCTGCCAGCAAGGCCTTGCGCGAGAAATTCCAGCACGTCTCTTCGTTAGCCGACATCGCCCGCATCGCCGAGGAACATCTCGCGACCATCGACGAGATCGCGGTCGACTCATGCACGAAGTGAACCGCACGCAGCGACTAGAATCCGTGATTCATTTGCATCGCCTCGTCAACCGCCGGTTCCTTCCGGAGTCCAGGCTCCTTTTCTCAAAATCACTCTGTTCTTCCCGAAATGGCGATGGATTAGGCCTCGTAGCGTGACTCGCTCTCGGACGGAGAGAGATTCGGGAGCATCGATGACCAAGGTATGGCCTCGCTTCTTAAGGTGCACATCGGCAAAACGCGGATCAGCCGCGAGCACTTGCGCAAGATGTCGGACGCGGTAGTCGACTCCTGGCAACTCGGGTTCTTGTTGGAAAGGTCCTTCGCTCTTCCAAATGGCGGTGTCCATAAGCGCGAACCCGCCCAGCGGTTATGCGACGGGGTTAGAGCCAGAATGGCGCTCGCTTGGGATTTCGCTCGTAGCGATCGAGGAGCACGCTGAAACTCGGAGGGCGATCGTCGCCCAGAATCTTGAACAATCCCAGGTCGACGGCTAGCTGCGAAAAGATGCTGGAAGAGCTTATCGCGCCCCGTTTTCTCCAGAATGCGAATCGCATCTTCGATCTGCTGGGCTGTGCTCATGCTTGAAGCCTTGCGATCATGGATATGCGCGGCAATCAGAACGAGTCGTCCGCCCGAGGATCGCGCGCTCCGTGCCCTCGGTAGTGCTTTTGCGTTTGGCGTGGACTTGGGTCCAGTCGTGAAATGACGACTGACACCGCCACCACGACCGAGAACGACCTCCAGCCAACTCAGCGCGAACGCGTTTGTCTCGTGACCGGAGCAACCTCGGGAATCGGGCGGGTGGCGGCGATGAAGCTAGCAGGGATGGGCGCGACGGTGTTGCTGGCGGGGCGCGATCGCGGACGCGGGGAGGCGGCGGTGGCGGAGATTC
>JBDUAE010000160.1:0-5212 GCA_040004805.1 Chthoniobacterales bacterium
CCTGAAGTTGCAGTCGTTAGGCTGCGGCAATTTTTACAGGGAAAAATAGCCGACGCCGACCGCAAAAACGCAATCACGAAACTGGGAGAGGCGCTCGTCGCGGCCGGGCAACCGGCGGAAGCGCTCACCGTTCTGGACGCGGCCGAAATCCGCGATACCCCGGAAGCAAAATTCTTTCGCGCCCAAGCGCTCGCGGCGCTGGCCCGCTGGAATGAAGCGCTTCCGCTCTATCAGCAAGCCGCCCTCGATCCACGCGCGACCTTCCATGCCGAAGCCATCTTCGGGCAGGAGGAGGCCTACCGTGCCCTTGGACAAATCGACGCTGCGCTCGCTGTGTTGCGAGGCCTGCAACACGATCCACGCTGGCTCAGTCGAGCCCGCTTGCGGATGTGCGAGCTGCTTTTGGAAAAGCGCGACGAGAGTGGCGCGAACCGGATTTTGCAGTCGATCGCGCCGAACGCGCTGGCCGAGAAAAAAGAGCGGCGATTCCTGCGCGGTCGAATCGAAGCGCGGCGCCACCGCGATAACGCGATCGACCTTTATAACTCAATCCTGAAGAACACGAATGGGGCCACTCACTCCGTCGTGGTGGCGACGCTCTTTGCCATCGCCCAGGCGCACCTGCAATCTCACATTCCGGAAGCGGGCGACAATTTCCTCGAGGACTTTATCGAGCATCATCCGGCAGACCCGGATTTGCCCGCGCTCTTCGCCAAGCTTGACCAGCTTTACGCCGCCGAACGCGAACCGTCGCGGCAGGAACTTGGGCGCTGGAGCAACGATCCCGTGCAACCGCGTCGCTCTCTCGCGGATTGGTATCTGGCGCGGTACGAAATTCGGCTCGGCCATCATGACCGGGCCCGGGAAGCTTTTGCGCAACTGCGCGCCAACCACCCGACTCAGCCTTTCTTCGCGGAGGCCTTGCTGGAATTTGCGCAGCTCGATCTGCGCGATGGCCGTCTCGAAGAAGCGGTGAAAATTCTGGGAGACGCGCGGGCATTGCGGCCGGCGGCGGCGGTCTCGAACCGGATTGAAATGCTGCTGGGAAACAGTCTCTACACGAAAGCGAATTACGAAGAAGCGGCGCAGACTTATCGCGGCTTGGCGGATGCGAGCCCGCCGGTCGCGCAGGCCGCGCTCTTCAACGCTACGCTAGCTGCTTTTCAGGCCGGGGACGCGCCGCAAGCGCAAGCCACTGCTCTCGAACTCCAGCAGCACGGCGGCGATGAGCGAATGCAAGGCGATCTGCGCCTGGAGGAAGCACTTTTGCAAGCAGGGCGCGGTGAGAAAACGGGAGCGGAATCGTTGCAGAAATTTCTACGCGAATTCCCAAAACATCCGCGCGTCTCCGAGGCTTTCGTCGCGCTCGCGGAACTCGCTTTTCACGCCGCCCCGCCCCGTCTGGACGAAGCTCGTAAGGATCTGCAACTTGCGGCCGAGAATCAGCCGACGGCGGTCGCTTCGGAGCGCGCCGATTACCTCACGATTTGGCTGAGCGACGCCGCGCCGCAACCGGACGAGGCCAGGGTGATCGCGCTCGCGCAGGAATTCCTGCAGAAGTATCCCGCGTCACCGTCGCTCCCGGATGTGCGCTTGAAGCTGGCGGAGATCCACTATCGCCGACAAGATTTCGCGAACGCGCAAACGCAGTTCGAAATCTTAGCGCGGCAAAATCCCGCCTCGGCGGTGGCGGAGAAGGCATTATTTTTTGCGGCGAAATCCGCCACCCAAACCATGGCGCCGCAGTCGGTCGATCACGCGCTCGAGCTTTTCGATGAAGTGGTGAAGAAGAACGGAGAACTGAAATGGGCCGCGCGCAACGAGCAAGCCGTGCTCGAGCGCAAGCTGGGAAAAACGCAGGACGCGGTCACGCTCTACGACGAGGTCCTAAAGGGCGACGGGCCACCCGCGGAAAAGCGCGAGGCGCTCTGTGCGAAAGGCGACATTCTCTACGAACTCGGAGCGACTGATCCGGCAAACTACCGACACGCGATCGAACTCTACGAACAACTAGCGAACGCGGAAAACACGCCCGCGCACTGGCGAAACCAAGCTCTCTTCAAGAAAGGGATGTGTCTCGAAAAACTCGGTCAACCCAGCGATGCGCTCGCCACCTTTTATCGCATTCTCGAAGGGGAAGCGCGGCCCGAACAGGAGCGAGAATTTTTTTGGTTTTACAAGGCCGGTTTCAACGCGGCTCGCCTCCTCGAAGAGGATGCAAAATGGGAAACGGCCGCGGTCGTTTACGAGAAGCTCGCCTTTGCCGGCGGCGCGCGCAGCGAGGAAGCGAAATCGCGTCTGAAGCAGCTACGCCTAGAACATTTTCTCTGGGAACAGTAGCAACAGCGATCAATATACCGTCGGCGTTTTCGCGCTACGCGTAACACCTTAATCGTAACGGCGAGCCAGAATTAAATGGCTCCGTTACCTCCGTAAGCGCGCGCCGACTTTTTCCAGCGGATGAAGCGCGGCCGCGGCCAAGAGTTTCGCGTAGCGTTTTTGTCCGGTCTTGGTTTCGCGAATCCAACCTCGAGCAAATTTCCCGCTCTGGATATTAGCCAGGGCAATTTCCATTTTTCGTCGCACGGCACGATCGATAATCTGCGGACCAACAGTCAAATCGCCCCAAGTCGCGGTCGGCGACATCCGCGCGCGCATTCCACTTACGCCACCTTCGTGCATGAGATCGACGAGGAATTTTAGTTCGTGTAAACAGGCGAAGTACGCCATCTCCGCGGGATAACCGTGCTGCACTAAGGTTTCGAACCCGGTGCGCACGAGCGCATTCACGCCGCCGCAAAGCACGGCCTGTTCAGCGAAGAGATCAGTCTCGGTTTCGTCCTTGAAAGTCGTTAGCAAAACGCCGGCTCGAGTGCACCCGATAGCTTTCGCCCACGCCAACGCCACCTGCCGCGCATGGCGGCTAGGATTCTGATGGATCGCGACGACAGCAGGCACCCCGCGGCCTTCAACAAACTCGCGGCGCACCATCGGACCCACTGCGTTCGGCGCGACGAGAACAACGTCGACATTCCGAGCCGGAACGATCGTGCGGTAATGGATCGCGAAGCCGTGCGCAAAAAGCAGGGTTTTGCCGGCTGCGAGGTGTGGCGCGATTTGGCGTTCGTAAATAGCCGGCATATCCGTGTCGGATAAAGCCAGAAAAGTCACATCGCCGCGACGCACCGCTTCCTCGGTCGCAACCACCTTGAAACCCGCCCGGCGGGCACGAGCGCGGCTCCCGCTTTTTGCCGGCAACCCGATCACGACCTCGAAACCGCCGTCGCGCAGATTCAAGGCTTGAGCTTGCCCCTGCGCGCCGTAGCCGAGGATGGCGCAGACTTTGCCGCGCAGAAATTTAAGATCCGCGTCGCGCTCGGAATAAATACGCGCAGGCATCCAACGCGGAAGAGAGCGCGCTCGAGGTGCGAGCGCAAGCTAGCAACTACGCGCGGCGGTCTGGACGAAATTCAGTCTCCTACGCGTCTTCGCCGAAAATATGGTCTTTTGAACTTGCGGAAAAAATGACAAATCGACACCATCCGCTTAGTGGAACCAAATCAGGGGAAGAATGGGAGCGGCGCGCGACGTTTTGGCACCACCCGCTGGAGCATTATCCTCGCCGCGAGTGCTGGTTCCGAGGACGCGAGCCGCACCGCCATGGCGGAACTTTGCCGCGCTTATTGGCGGCCGATCTTCGCCTTTGTCTGCCGACGGGGAAATTCCCCCGCCGACGCCCAGGACCTGACCCAGGACTTCTTTGTCACCGTGCTTTCGGGGAATTTATTGCAGCGCGCCGATCCAGAGCGCGGCCGCTTTCGTTCTCTCCTGCTTAAATCGCTCCAGAATTTCTTAGTCAACGAGCACACGAAGCGAGGTGCGGAAAAACGCGGAGGCGCCGTCGAGTTCGTTTCTTGGGATGATTGGATGACCGAGGCGCCTTCTCATCTGAGTCTGTCCCGACGCGTGCTCGACTCCTCCAGCCCTGAGAAGCTCTTCGATATTCGCTGGGCCGCGACCGTGGTGGAACGAGCGTTGGCTCGCCTCCGGGAGGAATATGAGGCCGCGGGCCGCCGGCGCGTTTTTGATTCGCTCAAATCGTATCTGGCCGCAGAGCGGAACGAGATTTCGCTCGCTCAATCCGCTTCTTTTCTCGGAGTTCCAGACGCTTCGGTGAAGCGGTTGCTGCATCAATTGCGCGTGCGCTACCGTGCGCTCCTGCGGGAAGAAGTCGCTTCCACCGTCGCGACGGAGGAAGATGTAGAAGACGAGGTCCGTCATCTCTGCGCGGTGCTGGCGGGCCAGGGATAAGGAGATAAATCTAAAGGGCATCTCCGATTAGGTCGCCCAAATCGATCCGGGACGATTCAGGAGTAAGTCTGGCCCGGAGCGGGGAACATGTTAACGCATCACCCAATGCGGAACCGGACATCACGAACGGTTTTTCCGCCGAAACGTCTCTTCAGCTTCTTCAAGATTTCTGCTTTCGAGATGGTTTCGAATTGGTAATGCAAAGCCGGCTGGAGGACGCGCACAAAGAGGACGCCTTCGCGCAGGCTGAGCGGGGCGGAGTGCGCGGCGATGAACTCGCCCACGATTTGTTTCCAAGCGTCGATCACTTCGGTTTCGTGCAGGCGCTCGCGCAGACCAAACTGCTGCATCAATTTCGGGAGCAGCACAGCAGGCGATTGCCAGCGGTCAGGCTTGATTCGCTTTTCCGGCAGTCCACGCCACTCGGCGAGGACGGCAGCGCGGAGAGCGGTCTTCATGTCACCTGTTTATTGCGGAAATGGGGCTCTCAACAACAGCCGAATCGGGGAATTCTTCGCGTTCCTCGACTGTCTTCTAACACGGACCGTCAATATTTCTTCCGCATATTACTCGGCAAAATATTCAATTCGGTGCGGTATTTCGCGACGGTGCGGCGGGCGATGGGGATGCCGCGGGCTTTGAGTATTTCCACGATTTCCTTGTCGCTTAGCGGAGTAGTGCCCTTCTCGTTCTTGACCAAATCCTGAATGGCCTCTTTCACGCTGGTGTTACTCATGGCCTCTCCGCTGGAAGTCTGATAACCGGGCGTGAAAAAATACTTCATCTCGTAAACGCCCTGTGGCGTCGACATATACTTACCGGAGATGGCGCGGCTGACCGTGGTTTCGTGAACGCCGACGATGTCGGCTATTTGCACCATCGTCATCGGCTTCAAATGCGC
>JBDUAE010000570.1:0-1571 GCA_040004805.1 Chthoniobacterales bacterium
TCTGGCGGAATTGTTTACTCTGGAACCCGGAAGCCCCATGCAGGAGCTCGCGGAACTCGAGAAAATCGAGCGGCGTCATTGTCTCAAGCACGTCCACCTGGTGATTAAGCAGCTTCCAGATCTCGACGATGCGTTTCAGGCGATGCACGACCACATTCATGTCCGGGCCGTCATCGTCCGCGGCGGGTTTGCTCAGGACTTCGCTGCAGGCTTCGAGTTCGTAGCGGATTTGCTTGAACCAAAGCTCGTAGGCCTGGTGCACGATGATGAAGAGCATCTCGTCGTGCGCGATCAGCTTCCCTTCTTTCAAGCTGAGCGGCTTTTGTAATTCGAGGAGGGCGTCAATCCCGAGGTAATCGCCATAATATTGGAGCGACTTCTCGCCGTGCATCGGGCATTCCATCGGCGAAGTGTCGCCCACGGCGCGGGGCGGAGTCAATGCAGGGAACTCGGAGAATTGGACAGCATTGACAGGATTTTTGCAGGATTGGCGAAAGCCTTTCTCACCGCCATATCCCATCCTGTAAAATCATGTTAATCCTGTCTTAAATAAACAGAACAATCGCCGGCAGATCAGTAGCAAATGCCGGTGTGGACGCGTCATCCCGAGCCGGCGCAGCGCGGCCGAGGGATCTCTCCTACGACGGGTGAACGAACGAGCTTGTGTAACGCGATATCGCTTGGGAGATCCCTCGCCGTCTGCGCGGCTCGGGATGACGGTGCGTAGGCGCGGGACCGGCGATGGTCCGCCTCGCAGCATGTAGCTGCGACGCTAGTAGCAAATGCCCGGCGCGGCTCCGAGATAGGTGTCGTCGGTTAACTGCTTGAGCATGAAAGCGGCGACGTCGGCCCGCGAAACTCGTGTCGGCAAAAAATAACTACCCACGTTGCCGTGTTGATATTCGCCCCGAGCCTTGCCGTTGGTCAGGACAGACGGCCGCACCACGACCCAATCCGGTTCGCTATGCATGACGAGGCGTTCTTGCCGGCGGCGATCCCAAAAATAGAAGGGCAGGAGCAGGGGGACCGCGATCAAAGTGCCGAAGATTCCGAGCCGACCGGCGGCGTCGCTAACGCCGAGAGAACTTTCCAGCACGAGACGCGGCACCTCGTAGATTTTCATGGCGTGGAGAAGATGGCGCGTGCCTTCCGAGAGAATGTGTGTCGGATAAGAAAATCGCTTATGTCCGAGCGCGCAAAGCACGGCATCTTGTCCGCGCATGGCGGCGTTCACGGAGGCCTGATCCATCACGTCGCCGCGCGCGATTTGCAGATTTTCGTGCGTCAGAGGAAGCCGTGTCGGGTCGCGCACGAAAGCCGTCACCTTGTGACCTTGAGCGAGGGCTTGCTGGACAATTTCAATTCCCGTCCCGCCAGTCGCGCCGACCACAAGGAGAGAAAGCGGGCTCTGCAATCGCCGAGTAAAGAGGTGCGGATTACGGGAGCGCGGGGGCCGGCGGAAGAGTGCCCGGTTCAGAACCAGCGCGTAAACTAGCCAACACAGAAGAAAGATTTTTCCGGGCGTGAGAGCCATAAAAAGGAAAGCTGTTTCGCCAAGGCCTCGCGCATGA
>JBDUAE010000571.1:0-1571 GCA_040004805.1 Chthoniobacterales bacterium
TCGCTCTGGTAATCCACGGTCCCATTATCGATCTCCGGGCCAATGGCCCAGCCATTCTTGCCGTTGTAACTCTCGCACCACCAGCCATCGAGAACGCTAAGGTTAAGGCCGCCGTTCGGCGGGAGTTTCATTCCACTGGTGCCGCTGGCTTCGAGCGGGCGCAGGGGATTGTTTAGCCAAAGGTCTACGCCCTGGACCAGGCGGCGGGCGATATAGGTGTCGTAGTCCTCGACAAAGACGATCCGGTTTTCGAAGCCCTCTTGTCGGCTAAATTCGTAAACTTCCTTGATCAGCGCTTTGCCGCCTTCGTCACGCGGATGCGACTTGCCGGCGAAGATGAATTGGACGGGACGCGTGGTGTCATTCAGAAGGCGCGCGAGGCGTTCCTTGTCGCTAAAGAGAAGTGCCCCGCGCTTGTAAGTAGCGAAGCGGCGCGCGAAGCCGATCGTGAGAATCTCGGGGTCGAGAATCTGATTAGCGCGCCGAATCGTTTCCATGCTTTCGCCGACGCGGCCGCGGCGGACGCGGACTCGTTCGCGAACGAATTCAACCAGACGGAGCTTTAGTTTTTGGTGCGTCTCCCAAAGCTGCGCGTCGGGTATATCCATCACGCCGCGCCAGAAATCGTGATCGGTCAGGCGTTCTTCCCAATCGCCCAGATACTTGGTGTAAAGCGCGGAGAATTCCGGCGCCATCCAGGTCTTGGTGTGGATGCCATTGGTGATGCTGGTGATGGGAACTTCCGACACGGGCACGCCCGCCCAGACGTCTTTCCAGAGACCGCGGCTCACCTCGCCGTGAAGCTTGCTCACGCCGTTGGCATGTCGGCTCGCGCGCAGGGCGAGGATGGTCATGCTGAAAGGATCGTCCGCATTTACCCGGGTCTGGCCGAAGGAGAAAAGCTCGTCGAAAGGCAGGCCGAGTTCCTTCGCGAAATCGCCGAAGTAGCGGCGCATCATTTCGCGCGGAAACGCATCGTTGCCGGCGGGAACGGGAGTGTGGGTGGTGAAAACGTTAGCGGCCGCTACGACCTGAAGCGCGGAGTAGAAATCGATGTTTTTCTCCGCGCGCAGAATGCGGATGCGCTCGAGCGCGAGGAAGGCGGAGTGGCCTTCGTTCATGTGGCAAACGTCGTTCTCGAGCCCGAGGGCGCGGAGCGCGCGCACGCCGCCGATGCCGAGAATCATTTCCTGGCGGATGCGCATTTCGAGATCGCCGCCGTAGAGCTCCGCCGTGATCAGTCGATCTTCGGGAGTGTTTTCCGCGACGTCGGTATCGAGGAGATAAAGCGTAATGCGGCCGACGCGGAGTTCCCAGATTTTCGCGAACACTTCGCGATTGAGGATGTGGACAGAGATGAGGACGCGGGCGTTCTCACGTCGCACTTCGCGCAGAGGCAGGTGGTGGAAATTCTGGTTCAGGCTCACGGCCTGTTGCGTGCCATCGCGGTCGATCTCCTGTTTGAAGTATCCGTGCCGATAGAGCAGGCCGACGGCGACGAAATTAAGGTCGAGGTCGCTGGCGGATTTGCAGTGGTCGCCGGAGAGAATGCCGAGACCGCCGGAGTAGTT
>JBDUAE010000161.1:0-5191 GCA_040004805.1 Chthoniobacterales bacterium
AGAGTGACAGCCTCCGAAGCTGTAGGTTGCGCGTTCGAGCCGCGCCGGGCGCACGTTTTTACTAATTCTCGCGTTTTTTCACGTGGCGTTCGAGGCCTTCCAGGCGCTCGAGCCGGCGCAAGATCTCCGAGAGAACGAGCTCGTTCTTTAGGTTCACTTCATAATCGAGATCGGCCCGGAGCCGGTCTTTCACCGATTGCCGGTTTTGCGACATCATGATGATGGGTGCCTGTAGGCCCACGATCATGCCGAGGACGAGATTGAGGAGCACATAGGGATAGGGATCGAAGCCCCTATCCATGAAAAGCCATGTGTTCAGCAGGACCCAGCCGACGAGAAATGCGATCGAGGCGCCGATAAATTTCCAGCTTCCGCCGAACTCGGCGATGATGTCCGCCGCCCGATCCGACAGCGTGAGCTTCTGCGCTTCTGCTTCATTTAAGTTCCGCGACACGCGGTGGCGTAAAAGCTCATCGGTTCTTCGCAAACGGTCGCCGAGTGCGCTCAACATTTCCAAACTGATCTCCGGTTGGCGCCGGCAGAGAGCGATGAAATCTTCGCGCCCAATTACGGCCAGAGATGCCGCTTCTTCCACCACCGCGTCCGCGGAACGTGGCCAGTGATCGATGACGGACATCTCGCCAAAGAAATCCCCCGCACCCAGCTCGGCCAGAGTGACGCGTTGTCCATCCGTATCGGTAAGACTGATCCGCACCCGACCTGACTCGACCAAATAAAGCGCGTCACCTTCATCACCGATCCGAAAGAGAACGGTGCCGGCGGCGAATTGGCCAACCTGAGCAATTGAACACAATTCCCGAGCGGGCCCATCTTCCAGGGATTTGAACAGCGGCACATTCCGGAGGGCTGTGATGTCCATCGCTAACAAATCCTAGAGCACCGTCGCGCATCCGGCCATCTTGAAAGCGCAACCTTTGTCAGCAGTCTGCGGACGTCTCCCCCACCCTGCGACCGAAGCTTCCCAACAAGGAGCTTCAGACGACGGCGTCAATCCGGCTCAGCAAGTCCTTCTTGCTCGTCATCCCGGTAACCTGATCGACCACCTGCCCGTTCTTGAAGAAAAGGAGAGTCGGGATGGCGCGGACGTTATAGCGCGCAGAAAGGCTTTGATTGTGATCGATATTGATCTTCCCGACCTTGATCGTGCCCGCCTTTTCTTTCGCAATCTCGTCGAGGACAGGTGCGATCATCTTGCAGGGTCCGCACCATTCCGCCCAAAAATCCACCAGCACCGGTTGCTGACTTTTGGCTACCTCGGCCTCAAAATTCGCTTCGTCGATTGTTACCGTGAGAGAGTTGTCCATAATTTAGGCGGCAAAGTAGTTCCAAATCTGGATTAGCAAAGTGATCGCGGAAATGCCGCACAGGATCCAGCAAATCGGGAGCGGGACGCGGTCCAGCATATCGAGCATCCCCGGAGACGGCTCGGCCTCTGCCGTCGTGGTCACTCGCACCGGCGCGCTGACCAGCGGAACGACCGGCACGGTAAGAAGTGGCTGCGTCTTCGCCATTTTCACCGTTGCGGTCATAGGGTTCACCGGCTCG
Organism: Chthoniobacterales bacterium; assembly: GCA_040004805.1. Classification (GTDB taxonomy): domain Bacteria; phylum Verrucomicrobiota; class Verrucomicrobiia; order Chthoniobacterales; family UBA10450; genus JACCTI01. The sequence goes on from JBDUAE010000161.1 coordinate 1,567, forward strand.
GGCCGAATCGTGATCCGCGCGGTTTCCTTTCGCGGACCCGCCATGCTACCAGAGCCGGGATAGTTACCAGGCGCGTCCGTAACATTGCCCGTCAGGGGACGCGGAGGAATCACGCGCGGCGGAGGCGGCAGCACCCGGGGACGGGGCGGCATTGCTGGTGGCGGTGGAACTGGGGCGGTCGGCGGCGGAGCCAACGGCGCGGTCGCCGACGGAGGTGGCACTGCGACCAGAGGAGGCAGTACGGCGGGAGGCGGCGGGGGCGAACTGGCAGCGGGCGGCAGTTGTGCCAGGGGCGGCGGTGGTAGCCGACGAGAGGGAGGTGGCGGAGGCGGCAGCACGCGCCGCGAAGGCTCCGCACCCGCAACCGCGGAAGGCGCGCCCACAGGGTTGACCTTACTGGTTCCGCTCGCTCCTCCACCGCCTCCAGGCGGAACGCGGGGCGGCAAAGTAATGCGAACGGTTTCTTTCTTAGGGCCGTTCAAATCGCTCATGGGTGTACGAAAAAGACAGACGGCAGGCTGCGGGAAACCTTCCGGTTTGTCACTCGCTAACTTCCCGCGGCGGTCGATTCGCGGTGGTTATCCCGCCCGGGAGCTCTAGAAACCGGGACTCGATCCCACTGAAATTTTCAGGAGCACTGCTTCCACTTTGGGGTTGGCCTTCAGCATGGCATCATGCATTGCCTGGCGGAATCCCTCGATCGCGGCATCGCGTTTCGCGAGTGCTTCCTTCACCGCCGGATCCTCAATCGCTTTCTGTTGCGTCGCGCGCAGCAACAGTTGCTCATCCAACGTCAGTTGATTGATTTTTCCCTCGCGCTCGGTCAGCTGCTTGTCGACGTTCAATCCTCCATCTTGGCCCATCATACTTGGGGTGAACAAAGCAAGCAGGAACGCCAGCAGGAGCGCGGAAAGTTTCAGTTTCATTTCGAAAGATTACCACAACGCTCCGCGGAAAAAAGCGGGCTCTCTCTGCGCGCGGCAGTTCCCGACCCGCGAAAAATCAGGCGAGCAAATCGTAACCGCGACTGCCAGTAATCCTTCGTCGGATAAATTCTCCGACGGGTGCCGCCTCGCTCAGGATAACGGTCGTATCCACATCGGGAGCGTCAGCCTCCGAACGCGCCAGGTGCGGTTGATCCACCAACAATTTCAACTCCCGCCCGATGCGCGCCTCCGCATTCTCGCGCGCGATCTCCTGCTGCAGCATCATGGCGCGACGATAACGCGCGTTCTTTGTCCGCGTCGGAATCTGCTCCGGCATCTTCGCCGCGCGGGAACCATCTTCTTGCGAATATTTGAAAATCCCGAGCCGCTCGAACCGGGCGCGTCGGATAAAATCAAGCAGCGTTTCAAACTCTTGCTCCGTTTCGCCCGGAAAGCCCACGATGAAGGTGGTCCGCAAAGCAATCCCCGGAATGCCGGCACGCAACGCGACGATCAAGTCTTCGATATGCTGCTTGCTCGTCTCGCGACGCATCCGGCCCAGCATCGCTTCATCGATATGTTGTAACGGCATATCGATGTAGCGCGCGACCTTATCGCAAGCCGCGATGGTCTCGATCAATTCCGCGCTCCAATGCGCGGGATGGGTGTAGAGGAGACGCACCCAAAAATCGCCCGGCACTTCCTGGATCTCCCGCAGGAGCGCGGAGAGGGTGAGCCCGCGCGCGGAATCCACCGGCTGACGCGGTCCGGCTTTTTCCTCCCACAAATCCATCCCGTAATAGGTCGTGTCCTGGCTGATGAGATTAATCTCTTTCACGCCCTCCGCGACGAGCGCGCGGACTTCGGACAGAACCGAAGACGGCGGCCGGCTGCGATGACGGCCGCGCATTTGCGGGATCACACAAAAACTGCAGGGATGGTTGCAGCCCTCGGCAATTTTCAAATACGCGCTGTGCGACGGCGTTAACCGAAAACGCGGGGTGTCGTAATTCGGAATGTAAGTGGGGCGACGCGTAACCAGATTCAGCGGATCGGCTTCAGTCGCAGAAGGCGGTGCGTCCAAAACTCGACGCGCGATGGCGCCCAATTCCTGCACCTGATCGAGACCGATAAACGCGTCCACTTCCGGCAATTGTGCGCTGAGTTCCTTCGCAAAACGCTGCGACATACAACCGCTTACTATCAATTTTTGGTCCGCGCGCCGAGAAAGGCCGCGTGCCTGATGAGCCTCGAGAATTGCGTCGATTGATTCTTCCTTCGCCGAGTCGATGAACGCGCAGGTGTTTACCACGAGCACGTCCGCTTCGTCGGCATTGGACGTGATCTCCATCCCCTGCTGGAGCACGCTGCCAAGCATGATCTCGGCATCCACGAGATTCTTGGCGCAACCAAGGCTAATCATGCCCACTTTTGGGCGCAATGCCCGCTGGCCTAGAGGCAACGGAGCCGACCGCGGCACTTCTAACGACACATCCGGCATTTTGCAAAAACGCAGCACCCGCCGCGCTACTCCACCCTCACATCCACATCGCCGCGCCCTACGACTTTCCCGTTTTTCCGAATCTCGACGTCGCTTGGATTAAGAACTTTGATCGCGATCCGGCGGCCTTTGAATTGCAGGCCCTCGGACGCGTTGACCCAGCGCTCCGTCGATTTGCCAGAACCGTCCACCGTCACGCGGACGTAAGTCTTACGCAGGGGACGCACCTCGAAACGATTTACCGCAGGCGAAGGCGATGGCGTCGGGCTCGTAGCGGCGACTTGCGCCTTCTTTAAATCCGCGGGATTGACCGGTTCAGCGCGGCGCACTTCCGGCTCTGCTTCCGTCGTGCCAGTCGGCGTCATTTCAGCGACAGCCAAGGTCGGCTCTGGAGTCGGCGCGATGATCGGCGTCGCCTCTGCGATAATGGATTGCGCCGGGGTAGAATTCGGCGCCGTGGGGGCGGGTGTCGAATCGGCAGCCAAAGCGCGCGGAGCCACGATATTAGTCACCGGCGTACTGGTCCGCGGCGTGGCGGAAGCTTGCGCCAAAGCCTGCGCATCGCGGTCGCCGCTCGTCTTCAATCGCCGCACATCCAGCATCAAACGTAGAAACCAAAAACCGGCGATCAGAATGACGACGCCGATGACCAGTGGCATGAGCGAATTGTTGCTGCCGGCCGGTACTTTGCGCACCACTTCGGTCCGCCGCGGCGCGGGTGCCGGATTATCCTGCAGATAGGAATAGCCGTCCACGGTCATGTGCTCGGAGGTCTCGAAGGCTTCGAGGTAAGGCGAGACATCCACCTTCAAAAATTTCCCGTAGATCAGAATAAAGCCTTTCGCATAGGCCAGGCTCGGGAATTGCGAGAAATCTTCGGCCTCGATTTCCCCTAGTTTCGCCGGGCGAATCTTCGTCATTCGAGCCGCCTCATCGAGCGTGAGGTTGCGTTCCTCGCGTGCCTTTCGAAATTTTTCTCCCAATCCTTCCATGGAAATCGTGTGGTTTTGTGTCGGCTAAACTGCGGCGTCTAGATCGACGAGAATCTCGCGCGGCTTCGCGCCCTCGCCGGGCCCCAATATGCCGCGCTGCTCTAGAATATCAACGATCCGCGCCGCCCGGGTGTAGCCGAGACGGAGCCGGCGTTGCAAAAGCGAGGTGGAGGCTCGCTTCTCTTGTCGGATAATTTCCAGGCATT
>JBDUAE010000572.1:0-1562 GCA_040004805.1 Chthoniobacterales bacterium
CTGATCCTGGCGGGTGCGCGCGTCTCCTACGCGATGGCGCGGGACGGTTTCTTTTTTCGGAGCGCGGCGCGGCTAAATCGACACCGCGCGCCGGCGATGGCTTTGCTCGCGCAAGGGCTTTGGGCGGCGTTCCTCACGCTGCCGCGAACGGTAATCACGGACCGGGCGAGCGGTGCGGTCAGTTATGGCAACGTCTATACGCAGCTGCTGGAATACATCGTCTCGGCGGATCTGATCTTCTACGTCCTGATGGTCGGCGCGGTCATGGTTTTGCGACGAAAGCTCTCGCAAGCGGAGCGGCCCTATCGGACTTGGGGTTATCCAGTGGTGCCGTTGCTCTACATCACGATCGCCGGATTACTGATCGCGGATCTAACTTTTCTAGCTCCGTTCACCGCGGGCGTTGGCATTCTGCTGGTGCTAACCGGCGTCCCCGTTTTTCTGATCTGGCGGAAACGTGGGGTGCCGGAAAATTAACCGGCGCAGACTCCGGCAACCGTCCTAGCGCTTGCCGGGCCGCGACGCGAGCAGAACATCGCGGCCGACGAGATAAAGCAGCACGCACAGGACTGCGAAGGGAAGGAGCGCGAGCAGATCGGCGTTGGGACCCTCGAAGAAGGGATTGTGCGCGGTGGCCCATTTTTCCAGGGAGTCGAGCCGGTCCTTCATCGGAATCGCGAGGAAGGCGAAGAGGACGCCGGCGAGGGTGCCGCCGGCGATGTAGCCGGAGGCGAGAAGGACGCCATTGCTCTTGTCGCCTTCGGCCGCGAGTTGGTCTTCCGTGAGTTGCGCGCCGGCGTGTTTGCTCCGCGTGTAGCGATCGACCAGCCAGCGCACCATCCCGCCGACGTAAATCGGAGCCGAGGTGGAGATCGGGAGGTAAACGCCGACCGCAAAAGCGAGCGCGGAGACGCCCGAAAGCTCGAGCACAATGGCGATGAAGACGCCTAACAAGACCAAGCCCCACGGCAGTTGCCCGCCGAGGATACCTTTGATGATATAGGAGACGAGAGTCGCTTTCGGCGCGGTGAATTTCTGCACGCTCGTGCCGTCGGGGCGCTTATCGTAGACGCCGTTGATCCCGGGATCGGCCAAGTAAACCGGGACGCCGGCCTCGTTCACGAGGTAACGACCGGCCGGGCCGTTGTCGGTGCCCGTTTTGTGATAGACGAAATATTCGCTCGCGTCGGCGCCGGCTTGCGCGCCTTCCAACCGTTCGCGTTTCGGCTGGCCGTCGCCATTCTTCAGATAGTCGGAAGGGTTGGCGTGGAAGCTTGAGGGGAACGCGAAGTCCGGGTTGCCGGCGACTGGAACATAAATGGTGCCCGATTGATTTAGCTTCAGCAAGATCGGGCCGAGAATGAGGCAGGAGGCGAGGGTGCCGATGAGGATTGCGATCTGTTGCGCTTTCGGCGTCGAGCCGACGAGGAAACCAGTTTTCAGATCCTGCGAGATGGTCCCGCCATTCGACGAGGCAATGCAGACGATGCCGCCGATGGAAAGCGCGGTGACAAAATAAGGCGGCGCGGTCCAGCCGATGACGAGGAAGATGAGACACGTCA
>JBDUAE010000573.1:0-1561 GCA_040004805.1 Chthoniobacterales bacterium
TGAATCGCAGTGCAGGGACGGCGCTGGTGCTGGTGACGCACGACCAGGAAGTCGCTGCGCTCACCGAAAAAACGATCCGTCTGCGCAGCGGTGAGATGATTTGAAATCATCGACCGACCTTTTGTTTTCAACGCCGTGAACGCGTTTATCTGGAAAATGGCGTGGCGCGATAGCCGCTCGAGTCGGCGCCGCCTGCTCATCTTCTCCATCTCGATCACGCTCGGGATTGCGGCCTTGGTCAGCATCGGCTCGTTTCGCCAGAGTCTCGCGCAAGCCATCGACGACCAGGCGCGCACTCTCATCGGCGCGGATTTGATCGTGGAATCGTCCCACCCTTTTACCGCAGAAGAAGAGACGTTCCTCCATTCGTTAGGCTCACCGCAGGCGCGGGAAGTGCGTTTGCGGACGATGGCGTTCTTCCCGGGAAGTGGCGGGACCAGACTGGTGAGCGCACGGGCGCTGGGCGGCGAATTTCCATTTTACGGAGCGATGGAAACCGATCCTCCCGCGGCCGCGCAGGAATTCCGGAAGGGCGGGCGAGTGGTGGCGGAGGAAAGTTTGCTCATCCAATTCGGAGCGAAGCCCGGAGACACGATTAAAATCGGAGAGGCCGAATTCGTGATCGCCGGGGTTTTGAAAAAGATGCCAGGCGAGGCTTCGGCCGCGGGTTCGCTGGCGCCGCGGGTTTATTTTCCACTGCAAAATTTGGCGCAAACTCAGCTTCTGAAACCGGGCAGCATCGCGCGCTACCGCAATTATGTGAAGTTCGCGGACGGAGTGGACCCCGTGCAACGGATGACGGTGCTTACTCCGCATTTGCAGCATTTCGGGCTGGAATTCGACACGGTCGCTTCCAGGAAAAAAGACCTTGGGCGAGCGCTGGAAAATCTTTACCGGTTTCTCAACCTGGTGGGTTTTATCTCACTTCTCCTCGGCGCGGTTGGAGTCGCGAGTGCGATCCAGGCGCATCTGCAAGAGAAGCATCGCACGGCGGCTATTCTGCGTTGCCTCGGTGCGTCGGCGAGCAGCACCGTGGTCGTCTATTTATTGCAGACCGCGGCGATGGGACTGATCGGCGCGACCGCGGGCGCGGTTCTGGGCGTGGCGATGCAGCGCATTTTCCCGGTGATTCTGCGCAGCTTTCTTCCTTTCGCGATTCCAAACGCGATCGCGTGGGCGCCGATCGCGCGCGGGACATCAATCGGGTTCGGGATTTGCGTGCTCTTCGCGTTGCCGGCGCTGCTGCGTTTTCGGCACGTCTCGCCGCTTTTGATTTTGCGCGGCGCGGAGAGCGGACGCTCGACGCGGCGCTTCGATCCACTGCTCGCTGTCGTCTATTTTTTGATGGCGCTGAGCGTGACGGCGTTTGCGATTGCGCAAACGGAAACGGTGATGCGCGGATTGATCTTCGCCGGGGCCCTCGGGCTCGCGATCGTGGTCTTTGCCGGGATGGCCCAGTTGCTGATCGTGCTCGTGCGAAAATTCTTCCCGCAGCGTTGGAGCTTTGCGCTCCGGCAAGGATTGGCGAATCTCTATCGGCCGAACAACCGCACGCTGCTTC
>JBDUAE010000162.1:0-5167 GCA_040004805.1 Chthoniobacterales bacterium
GCCGGAGGATTGCGGAAAGTGAGCCAGGCGTTCACGCCCATTTTTCTCCCGGTAGCGGCGGCGCAAATCGCTTCCGGAAAAATGCGGGAAGCGGAAGCGAGCTACGGTTACCTTGCGCGCTGGATGCTGGCGCTGCTTCTCCCTGCGGTCGCCATTCTGATGCTCTCGGGCGGTTCAATCCTGACTCTTTTCGGCGCGGGTTTTCAAATGGGACAAGTCTGGCTGGCCGTGGCCGCAGTGGCCTGCGCAACCGGTGCTTTCGTTAGCCTGGGCGAAACCCTTCTCATCATCGAGCGGCCTAGCTTAAACTTGTTCAACTCCGCCGCCGCCTTTGCCGCTGCGATCGCGTTGAATCTCGTTTTGATTCCCGCTTTCGGTCCGCTCGGAGCGGCGCTCGGTATGCTCGTGCCTTACCTGCTTGTCGGTCTTTTGCGCGGATTTGAAATTTCCGCCGTGCTGGATTGGCACTGGCCCTGGCGCACTCTTCTCAAACCCTGGTTGGCCGCATTGTTGCCCTTGCCTTTCGGACTCGCGGCGCACTTTTTCGCCCGCGATTATCTCCTGCCCAGCGTCATTTATCTGGCCGGATACTTTCTCGCCTGGCGAATCATCGGCCTGGATGCAGGCGATCAGGCTGTGCTCAATCGTTTGCTGCGGCGTAGGGATGGATCGCCGCTGCGCTTAGCGCCGCCTCCACCAGTTCCACTGGTCGAGTGAGGGGCGGACTCTCGGCGAGCGCTCTGGGCGGGGTGATATTCCGGAAGAGCTCGGGACGATCCGCGTATTGCAAAAATCTTCTGCGCGAGAGTTTGAGCTGGGTTTTATGACAACTGATTGCGCGTCGCTTCGTGTCCGCTTGCAGCGGCGTTTGCGCCAGCGCGTGTGCCTGCCGCCGGAACGCGGGAGGAAGTCCATGAACCAGATAGCTCCATTGCTCGATTTCGGAGACCGATTCTGGGGCGCTCAAAAAGAGCGACTGGAACATGAGGCCAACGGCTTTGTGATCACGATGACGATCCGCTACGTCGGGCACGAAGAGATCGGTCGGGCCCCATTCCCTGATGAGATTCCGTAACCGGGCCAAGGAAGACGCGCGATCCGACCTCAGCAACGCGCTCAGCCCTTGGTCCGGCCAGCCGAGAAACTGGGCCTCGGCGCGGGCGACGCCAAGGACGCCCAGTGCAGCTACCGCTTCTCGGCGGCGGAGTTTCGCCCAGCGTTCGCGGTCGTTCAGGTCGAGCCGCCAGCGTCGTGCCAGGAAACGTTGCGGCCAGGGGTTGTTCTCACCATCGGTGAGGTAGACGATCCGAGCCGCAGCGCCGACGCTGACCGCAGCCTGTAACAGAATTCCGCATGCCAGTGATTCATCGTCCGGGTGCGGCGCGAAAATCATCAGGCGAGAGCTGGATCTCAGCCCAGGGTGGGATTCACGTTTTTCTATCAAGCTCATTCAAATTTGCTTAGAGATCGCTCCAGCGGGCTTGAGTGGCCGCACTCGCCTTTCTGCCGCACTCACGTTTACGGCTTTTAAGTCATCATCTGCAAGTGGCGACTCGCGACTTCTGGGACGGCCGCTCCCTTGCGCCAGGAATCAACACGCCTAGCCTTGCCAGCCGCATGCGCAGTCGCTTTCCAGCCTTCTCCAGCCGCGCTCTCCAACGACATCTCGGCATGCCGGAAAAAGCGGAACTCTGGACTGCGGCGTTTCTTTTCGTTGCCGCCATCTTCTGCAAGCTCTGGAACGTCTTCCGCTATCAATTCGACAGCGATGAATCACAGCATCTCCATGTGATCTGGGCCTGGACGCACGGGTTTGTTCAGTACCGCGATGTGTTCGATAACCACATGCCGCTCTTCCAACTTCTCTGCGCGCCCCTGCTCGCTTTGATGGGCGAGCGAGCCGCCGTTCTCTACTGGATGCGCCTGCTGATGGTGCCGCTTTATTTGCTGACAGCCTGGTGCCTTTATCGCCTCGGCGCGGTCGCCTTCTCTCGTCGAACCGGAGTATGGGCGGTGGGGCTGCTCGCAGGCATGAGCGTCTACCAATTCTGCTCGACTGAGTTCCGCACGGACAATCTTTGGGCTCTCCTTTGGTTTCTTTGCCTGCTCGTGCTTGTGAGGAATCCCTTCACCGTCCAGTCCTTTATCACTGGCGGGCTTCTCCTCGGTTTGTGCTTCGCCGTCTCGATGAAAACCTTGCTTTTGCTCGCTGCAATCGTTTCCGCAATGGGAGTTGCGATCGCGCTCGTCGGCTGGCGCCGGCTCGATCTCAGCGCCCGGCAGGTTAGCCTTGGCGCGGGCGTCTTCGTGCTCTGCGCCGCCATCGTGCCGGCCCTGGTCATGACATTCTTCGCGGTTAAAGGCGTGTGGCCCTACTTCGTTCACGATGTCTTCGCGCATAATATCGAGCCGACCGACCGCACGGGCTATCTAAACCTCATCCTATTAGCGGCAGGGCTGCCTGTTCTTCTTTACGGCACGCGCCGCTTTATCCGACACGAGACGGACCCCATCGTGGCCTTCCGTCACGCTTTCTTACTCTTCGTCTGCGGCGCGTATTTCTTGTTGATGCGAAGTGCATGGCCGCACGCGACCCGGCAGAATTATCTCCCGTTCTTTCCGTTACTCTCGCTCCTGTGTGCGGCTGGATTAGTGCAAGCGTCTGAGAAACTGCAAGCGCGCGGTCCCGGCTCCCTGCGGTGGATCGTCCGGCGGTTTTCTCTCCCGGCCATGGTGGCTGTGCTGGTGATGTTTCTGGATCTTGGCTTGCGCCTTCCAACCACCGATGAAACTGCGAGCGAGATGAACCTGGTCCGCGACGTTCTGGTGCTGACCAAACCACGCGATTATGTTTTTGATTGTAAAGGAGAGACCGTCTTCCGCTCGCGTTGCGTCCCCGACGTTTTCGAAACCATCACTCTCGGGCACATGGCACGCGGCGAGGTGACTCACGACATCGCACGGCGCTGTATTGAGACCAACACGCGCGTCGCGGTGATCGGCGGCGACATTCCCAGAAGCGACGAGGATTTCATCGAGGCAAATTTTCTTCCGGTGGGAAACGAAGTGCGGGTCGCGGGGCATTTTCTCCCACCTGTTTCGGCCGCGCACGCCGCCATTCCTTTTCATATTTCCATGGCGGATGACTACGAAGTTCTGAGCGCGACGGGTCCCGCGGCCGGGTTGCTGGACGGCACGCCGCTGACCGGCCCGCGCTTTCTCAGTGCGGGCGAGCACGCATTCGAACCGGATCATCCGGGGCCTCCGCTCGCGGTCTTGTGGGCTCGCGCAGCCGGTCTCCACTTCAGTCCATTCCAACCTTCCGCAAACGAGCACCCGATCCGATCCGCAGAAATGCATCCGCCCTTTCTCCGCCCGGTTCATCTTTTCGGACGGCGGTCGCTTTAGCGGCTTTTGTGGGTGGGTCCAGTTTTCCGGGCGTTGTGCGCAAGCGCGAGTGGAGTCTCAGCCTCCCCGCCGATGGCTGCCGATGATGAGGCCGTCCTGCATCTCGTGAATCCAATCGCAAAGTTCGGCGATGGCGGAATTGTGCGTCACCAGGAGCAGCGCTTTGCCGCCTTCTTTTACGATCCGTTTGAGCAACTCGAAGGCGCGTTGCGAGTTGGCGCTGTCGAGATTCCCGGTCGGTTCGTCGGCCAGGATGACGCGGGGATCGTTGGCGAGCGCGCGCGCGATCGCGACGCGTTGTTGTTCGCCGCCGGACAAGTGACGGCTGGGACGCGTGCGCTTCTCGCCGAGGCCGACGGCGTCGAGTAATTCCGCGGCACGCGCGGACATCTCCGGTTCGCTCAATTGCCCGAGCCGACGCATCGGGATCATGACGTTTTCCTCCGCGGTGAAATCCTCGAGCAGGAAGTGGAATTGAAAGATGAAACCGAGGAGCTGATTGCGTTTGGCCGACAGTTCGTCATCCGGCAATCCAGAAACGAGTTGGTGATCGATCGTGAGCGTGCCGGCGTCGGGTCGATCGAGCAGGCCGAGCAGATAGAGGAGCGTGCTCTTGCCGCAACCAGACGGGCCGACAATCGCGTGCACGCTGCCCGGTTCGAGATCAAGCGAGACGCCACGCAAAGCGTGTACGCGCGAATCTTCCTCGCCGAGATAGCGTTCGAGATTGCGGCAGCTCAACCAGATGTCGGCAGGCATGTGCGCGCAAGTCTAACGAGTGACTAGGAAACGCTCTGCGCGCGCCATTTGTCGAGCTGACTGGCGGACCGAGAGCAGCCGATGGTGCAGGTGGGGTTACACGATTTCGGAGTGTGAAATTGTTCGCGCAGATCGGCGCGCGTATATTGCAGGAGTGGCTTTGACCAAACCTCTCGCGTCTGCGCGCACCAGTTCACGCGGCCGAATTCGTCGATGTAAAGATAGCGGCTGCCGGAGCGGCATTTGAACGGGGAAACGCCGTCACGCACGAGACGTTTGCGATAGCCGGAGAAATCCATCCAGCTCTTCGGCAGCTTCTTCACGATGCGCTCGTAGACCTGTAGCTCGCGCTCGCTCAACTTTGATTGTCCGTGCTCATCATGCACCAGCAGGACGCGCGGGGTGAAACCCATCTCGGTGGCGAACGCGACCACTTCCTCGGCTTCTTCCGGCGGACAGGCGCCGATGACGCCGCTGACAGTGACGTTGAATTTCGCGTGATCGCGCAGCGCGACCAGACGCTTGCGCAAATTATCCAGCACCTTCTGCGTGGTCTCGTTCCCTTTCACGCCGTCGATCGAGATCTGCATCTCCTGCAGGCCGGCCTCGTTCAATTGCTGGATGAGTTCGCGTTTCAAGAAGAAACCGTTCGTGATCATGCCGGTGCGGAAAAATTTGAGCTCGCGACAGCGCCTGACGAGACGTGGCAAATCCGGATGCAAAGTTGGCTCGCCGCCGGTCAGCGAGATGCCGAAGGTGCCGAGATTTTTCAACCTCCGCAGCTGCGCCTCGAGGGTGGCGAACGGAACAGGCTCGCTCGTTTTATCGAACTCGCTGCAGTAGGCGCAGGCGAGATTGCAGCGGCGCACGACGACCATCTGTGCTAGCAACGGGCTGTAGCGCAAACGAAACGACAAACCAGGGACGCGGTCTTCCGCCGTCATGTCCACGAGCGGGGGAGCAGTTAGTTCGGCAACAGACATTGGCTCGCGTAACATCG
>JBDUAE010000574.1:0-1555 GCA_040004805.1 Chthoniobacterales bacterium
ATCGCGCCATCAAACGCGGTGTCTCGCACCAGCGTCGCGGCATTCGCCGCCGTGAACGCGGGATCGACGTAGAGCCCGTCGCGCGTGGCGTGGTTATGATGCTGAGTGACGTTCACCGCGGCGCGGGCCGGTGGGGGAAGCGTGACGAAAGCTACACAAAACGCTGATAGGAAAATGACGGAGGTGCGGTGATTCACGTCTAAATTCTACTCCGCCGCTGCGATGCCGCAACGCGCCGGTTGGGACCCCGAACCGAATCGCAAACTACGGCACGGAATGGCCCACGTTCGCTTTTACCAGCGCGATGTCGGATGCGCTAATGCTACCGCTGACGTTCGCGTCGCTGCGGAAATTGGCCGACGTGAGGGGCTGGCCGATCTGGCTTTTCGTCTGCGCGACATCGGAAGACGACACGGATTTGTTGCCGTTAGTGTCCCCCGTCAGCACGTTCATGCTGAGCGATATATCCGGCATCACCTGCGCAAAGCTGTCGGTAACGTTACTCAGGGTGACGGTTATTTTTTGCAAATCGGCGACGCCGCTCAGGTTAATCGTCATTGAATTCCCGCTAAAGGTGGGCGCGCCCGCGACGCTACCGGTGCCCAGCGTGACCGCGGCGTTTCCGCTCACCGGCGGATTGCTGAAGGCGACGATGATGGTGTGAGTGCCGCCGTTGCTGCGGCTTTCGAGCCCGGGTTCTCCGCTGAGGGGGAGGGGAATATCAAAATCGCCGGCGGTACCGTGGGTCTTGCGGGAAACGGCGGACGCGACTTGAAATGGAGTGCAAGGCGAGGATGGGGCATCGACTGTGACTGTGATCGGCGTTCCGGTCTTAAAAAAGCCGACGGTGGCGCTGACCGGCTGAGGCGGGCGGTCGGAATCGAAACGGAAGTTATACGAGGTGCCGTAGCGAATCGCATTCGCGTTTTGATTCTGGGCGAAGGTTTCGGTGTTCCAGGAAATTGCGTTGGAGCTGGGATTCGCGGTCCAAGTCGCATTACTGAAACCGGCGTTGCCCATCGTGCCGTCATTCGGGAATCCGGGGTGGTTCGGCGGAGCGTGGAAGCCGACGTTGCTGGCGGTAATTCCGCAGCCTAACGGGATACTGAAGGACTGGATGGAGCGGTCGAGATTCTGATTATGAATCGCGTATTCGTAATGATACACCCCGCCCACCGGGCCGGTCACTTTGTAGACGACAAACGCGCGGCCATCAACGCCCGGGGCGGGCTCGATCGTGCTTGATGTTGCGCCAGTCCACGCGCCGGTCGCGGGTGTCATGCGCACCGTGGCGCTGGCTGGGGCGAAGGTGAAACTAGTGGTACCGGTGACGTTGTAACGTCGATAGGAAGCGTTGTTGTACATGTTGCATTCGCCGGGATGCGTCTGGCACCAGGCGTACTCTTGCGGGCTGTCGTATTGCACTTCGCAATAGTAGGTCGCGCCCACATTCGCGGTCGTGTCCAGGTCGCTCGCTTTCACCAGAATGCGGTGCGACGTGCCGGTATGCGTGTGGCCGGTGTGTTTCTCCGGCATAGTAGCACTCACCGGGAAA
>JBDUAE010000575.1:0-1554 GCA_040004805.1 Chthoniobacterales bacterium
GTGACCGGGCGCTCGCGGCGCGATGGTATTGCCACGCGCCGAAGTAAACCACGAGAAACGCCACTGCGGCGAGAACCTGGCCGACGCTTCCGGCGAAGACCAATCGGCAGCCCCCGCCGGGGACCGCGGCGACGAGCGCAGCCCAGAACGGGGGGCTGATGTTAGCGCACGGGTTGCGCCAGCGGAAGACGAGTCGCAACGCGCGGTAGCGAAGAAATCCTAGCACCACATAGGGAAGCAGAATTCCGAACGCCGCTCCGATGACTCCGAAGCGCTGGATCAGCCAGAGATTCCCGCCGAGCGCGACCACAAGAGCAATGGACGAGTTCCACAAATTCACCCGCGGCCGTTGCACCATGATCACTGTTTCCGCGAGCGCGGCGAAGGCATCGGTGGCGCAGGCCAAGGCCACAATGCACAGCCAGATCGCGCCGGCTTGAAAGGCCGGACCATAGATTCCGAGAATGAGCGAACCGGCCAGCAGCATCACCGCCACGAGCGGAAGCAGAACCCAGAGCATCCACTGCGCGACGAGCGCGAAAGCCTGCGCTGCGTGTCCTGGTTTCCCGTCCACGCTGATGCCCGCCACCACCGGACCGAGAATAGGCGTGAAGGCTTGAGTGACCTTGCGACAGCCCCAAGCCACTTCCACTACCGTTCCGTAAATCCCGACCGAGACCAGGGTCACGCCGGGGGCGCGTCCGATGAAACAGGCCAGGAGGATGACGTCCAGCCGCACGATGGTGGCGTTCATTAGTTCGTAGGCGCTGATCGGAGCGCCATAGGCCAGCAGGCGTCTGGCTTCCTGGCGCGTGGAAAATTGCGCGGGATAAGGAGGCGCGGAGCGGAAGAGCGACGCGGCCAGGAAAAGCGCGACCAGCCCCGAGGCCGCTGTGCCCGCGATCCCCGCGATCTGCGGCGCGTAAGTCGTTAGGCCGAGAATTAGTGCGAGCAGGAAGGCAAGCGTCGTCACCGTTGTCTCCGTCAATCCGCGGGAAAAAATGTCGTGGCGCATCACTTTCATTCCGCGAGAGACCGCCGTGTTCATGCGGTATAGAGCGAGACCCGGCAACGCGCAGAGCATGATCGAAAGCGCGCTGACCATGCGGGAGTCGAGGCCGAACCGGGCTCCGAAAAGCCAAAGTGCGCCGATCGCCAGCGCGGCCAACACTACGCATTGCAACACAGCGAGCGTCACGCCCAAGTGGAAGTAGGCCCGGCTGCGTGCCCGATCGCCCGCGGCTTCCGACCGCGCGATGAAGGTAGAGACCGTACTATCGAGTCCAAAGATGCCGATCTTGCTCACGATATCGGTCGTCGCCCACGCCACCAGGAAAGTGCCGAGCGTGGCCGGCCCGAGCAGGCGCGCGACGAGAAAAGTAAAGACGCCGCGAAAATTCGAGGCCAGAAGCGCGATCGTGTTCGTGAGGGCGCCGCGCTTCAACTCCGCGCCGTGCTCGACCACGGGGCGCCGCTCCAGTTCCGCCACCACGAGCTATCCTTTCCTCGCCGCGCCGCGCGCATGCTGGCCGACGATGAGTCCGTCCTGCATCT
>JBDUAE010000576.1:0-1551 GCA_040004805.1 Chthoniobacterales bacterium
GCTCGGGATGACAGCTACGGAGGCGCGCGATCGATCGCGACAGCTTTTACAATAACGCGATCCATCCGGCGGACCGGATGAAAACATATAACGCCTACGAAAATACATCGGCGCGACATGTTGCCGCACTATCTCGGGATGCTTGGGCGCTAGCGCCGGGCGGTCGCCGTGTCGGCTGTTTTTCGCAAAAACGGCTCGAGTGCGCGCCAAACATTCTCGGCGAGGATGCGCTGGCCGGCGGCGTTGGGATGGATGAGATCCGGGAGATTGAGGGTCGGATCCCCGCCGACGCCTTGCAGGAGATACGGGATGAGAGCGGCGCGATTTTTCTCCGCCAGCTCGCGGTAAATATTGCCAAAACCTTCGAGGTAGGAACCGCTCCCGGGGAGCGGTAATTGCATTCCCGCGATGACGATGTGGACCTTCGGATTGCGCTGGCGAGTGCGGTCGATGATCGACTGCAAATTCGCGCGAATCTGGATGAGCGGGACGCCGCGAAAGGCGTCGTTGATCCCGAGTTCGAGCACGAGGACATCGATCTGGCGCGTGAGGTATTGCGGCAGGCGCTGCAACCCGCCGGCGGTGGTTCCGCCGCTGACGCCCGCGTTCACCACCTCCACTTTATATCCCGCGGCGCGCGCCTTCCTCGCCAGCAAAGCGGGATAAGCTTCCGCGCGCGAAAGCCCAAACCCATCGGATAAGCTATCGCCGAAAACGAGGATCGATTGCACCGCAGCAGGATCGCGCGCCGCCGCTTGAGCCGACGGAAAACAAGCGCCCACTGCGAGACACACGAGCGTGGCGACGAGAAATTTCACGACCACTTCTGACGTGATCAGCGCGAATTCGTTCAATCGGTCGCCTACTTTCCCGGTTGCTTTCGCCAAGGCCCGCAATTAGTAAAAACTGCTCGCGTTTCATCGGACCGGGCCAGCAATCCGAAACTCAGAACTCTCTTATTCTTATGGCTAACTACGGAATCAACGGCTTCGGCCGGATCGGGCGCAACGTCCTGCGCGCGATGTCGCAGCAGGATGTCGAACGCGTCCAAGGTATTAACGATTTAACCGACACCAAGACGCTGGCGCATCTCCTAAAGTGGGATTCCGTCCATGGAAAATTTGACGGCGAGATCGGGCACGACGCCGAGAACATCATCGTGCGCGGGCACAAGATTAAGATCATGAAGGAGCGGGACCCGGGCGCGCTGCCCTGGAAGGATCTGGGCGTGGCCGTAGTCCTCGAATCGACCGGGCTTTTCACCGCGCGCGAGAAAGCGGAACTGCACATCACCAAAGGCGGCGCGAAACGGGTGCTGATCAGCGCGCCGGCAAAGGATCCGGACGCGACGATTTGCCTCGGGATTAACGACAACATCTACGATCCGGCGAAGGACACCATCGTCTCGAACGCGAGCTGCACCACGAATTGCCTGGCGCCGATGGCGAAGGTTTTAAACGACACTTTCGGGATCGAAGCCGGCTTCATGACCACGATCCATTCCTATACCAACGACCAAAATATCCTCGATCTTCCGCATGCGGATTTGCG
>JBDUAE010000577.1:0-1550 GCA_040004805.1 Chthoniobacterales bacterium
CGAGCTCATCAACGCCGTCGAAAAACTCAGCGGTGATCTCTGCATTTCGCGTCCCCAATCGCGCCTGAGCTGGGGCATCGAGCTGCCCTTCGACCCAGACTACGTGACCTACGTCTGGTTCGACGCGCTGACGAACTACATCAGCTTCATCGGCTACGATCCGGCCGCAAAAAATTGGGAGGATCAGCCGGAAGAGTTCCGCGAGAAATGGCCCGCGTTGCACATCATCGGCAAAGACATCCTCATTCCCGCGCACGGCATTTATTGGCCCATCATGCTGAAAGCCCTCGGTTTCCCCGACGAGCAAATGCCGAAGTTCCTCGTCCACGGTTGGTGGAACATCAGCGGCGCCAAGATGAGTAAGTCGTTAGGCAACGTCATCGATCCCGATCAATTAGCCGACAAATACGGAGCGGAAGCGCTCCGTTATTATTTAATGAGCGATATCAATACTGGAAAGGATTCCGATTTCCTCGAAGATCGCCTCGTCTCTCAGTATAATTCCGACTTGGCGAACTCTCTTGGAAATCTCCTCAATCGCTCCGTGAATATGCTGTGGAAGTATCGTTTGGGGGTCCTCCAAGCACCTGCTGATATGCAGGATTATTTGGTATTGGACAGTTCTAACAATCTTCCTTCCAACTTTGATTTGGTAGGGACCTTTCGTTTGATGACTCAGGGATTCTACCGAACTGAATTCGATCAGGCGGAGGTGGACGGTGCGTTGGTGGGCGTTATGAATGTATCGAATGCCGCAAATCGCTACGTCGAACTGGGCGCACCGTGGAAAATCGCAAAAGATCCTGCACGACACATTCACCTTGATGCGGTGCTGCACGCGCTCGCGGAATCGCTACGCATCATCGCCATCCTTGTCTCACCCATCCTGCCGAAAGCCGCGCACGGTATTTTCGATCAACTCAATTGGGAAATGGAGCCGGAGCTGGCCGGGAAAGAAGCGCGCTTCTCGTTAGCCGACGCGGAGTGGGGGAAGCTGCCCGACGGCCACGTCGTCGGCAAACCGACGCCGCTCTTCCCGCGCATCGAGATGACACCGGACAAGAGTGACATTGCCGACATTCTCATCGAATAGCCATCAAGCCCACGTTCCCGAACTCCGTTTGGGAACGAAAGAGCTTCCCGAAACTCCGTTTCGCCTCCTCAAATCTGCCGCCAAGGATTACACCTCCACACTCCTCGCCAGCCACGCATGCGCCGACGATTAACGCCAATGCTCCGGCGATAGTAGACTTGGGAACGAGGAGAGCAGCAAAACTCGCCATCACGCTAGCGGGTGTAATGGCTTCGAGCGTCATCCTGAGGCGGCGCAGCGCGCCGAAGGACCTCACATATGCTGCTTAATCCCGCCGCTGGAGTACGGGCGTCTCAGCACCCTGTGCGCGATCCTTCGTCGTCTGCGCGACTCAGGATGACGCCACCCGGGAGACGTTGCTTCCCAAGCATAAGGCGAGTCGCCTCAGTCTTGGCCAAAGGGAACTTTCTCAGCATCCGTTGAAGCTAAAGTTCGGCTTCATTTCCAAAGAATCTTT
>JBDUAE010000163.1:0-5123 GCA_040004805.1 Chthoniobacterales bacterium
CGCCGGAAATGTTTACGTGCAGCAGTTCGAGAAAACGCGCGTTTTCGAAAACATGCTGGGCGAATTAAAGACGCTCTGCCGTCAGTAGGCGGTGCGAGGCGGTGCGAAGACCTGCGCAAAAGTGCGCAGAATTATCCCGCCCTCGAGAGTGAGATTCCATTTCTCGATATACTCGATATCGCAGGCGACGCGTTTCTCGATGTCCTGCCAACTACGCGCTTCGCCGCGAAAGCCACGCACTTGGGCGAGGCCGGTGATGCCTGGTTTCACGAAAGCGCGCACGTTGTAGTTCGCCATCAACTGCGAGAATTGGTTGTTGTGTTCGACCAAGTGCGGACGCGGGCCCACGATACTCATCTCGCCGCGGAGGACGTTCCAGAATTGCGGAACTTCGTCGATGCTCATTTTCCGAAACCATTTCCCGAGTGGATAGATCCGCTCGTCGCTATCGCTCGCCTGGCGATTTAGATCGGCATTATGCGGATGCATGGTGCGGAATTTTAGGATGGCGAACCGCCGGTTTTGCATGCCCGCGCGGGTCTGGACGTGGAAGAGCGGGCCGGGCGATTGGAAGCGCTGCGTTATCCAGACGAGCACGGCTAAAATCGGAAAGACAAACAGCATCACCGGGAGCGAGATAGCGATATCGATCATCCGTTTCGCGGCCTGATTTAGAGGATTCTCGAGCGGCTCTTCCCGCAAGCCGATGAAGCGGAAACCATCGTCCTCGAAGTGCGTTACAGGATGACGTAGTTTTTCTTCGAGATCGCTCACAATCAGGAGGCGGACGCCGAGTTGATCGCAGACGCGAATGAGCCGGCGGTTGATCTCGTTGAAGAGGGGAAACTCGAGGACGATGACCTGTGTGATCTCGTGTGCGGTGATGACGCTCTCGATATCGGCAGACGTCCCGAGCACAGGGATGCCGTCTGGAGTTTTCTCGATCGGTTCTTCGGTGAGGAGACCGATGGCGCGGAGTCCGATCTCAGATTTGCGGCGGAGCCAACCGCGCATTTGCTGAGCTTTTGCCGCCGTCCCGACGAGGAGAGTGCGCTCGAGTCGTTCGCCCTTGAACACGCTCCCGGCGAGAAACGAGGGAAGGTAATGGTGGGAAAAAAGGAGGGCGACGTAGAGCCAGGGGACGAAGTTGAAAAAGAAGACGCGCGAGATGAAGCCATCCTTCGTCGCGATCAAGTAAAGGAGAAGGGTGCCGGTGCTGGCGAAAGTTTGCCGGAGGGCGAGCCGGTGCTGGCGCAGGAGTTCGTTCTGGAGGAGGTAATTTTTCGAGCCATCTCCGCTGATGGCTTCGAGCGCCATCCCGAGCACGAGGAGCAGGCAATAGATGCTGTAGCGGCGCCAGGTGAGCGAGCCGTTCTCAGCGTAGAAGGCGACGAGAATCCAAACTCCGAACCAAAAAACGGCCGCGACCAGAATTATCTGGCAGAGCAAAAAAAGGCGGTAAAGTCCTTCCGTCCGTTGCGTAACCATGGGCTTACCTCTTTCCGCAAGATCAGCTTCGCGATGGAGGAGAAACGTTAAGCTGAATTATTAGAAGACGCGCGGACATGATCGATTGGACGCATTTGGGGACGCTTATTCAAAATCGAGCTAATACTATACCATGAAGCGTGGCTTTGCCTGATGTCTGGCGAAGCCCCAAAAGTAGACGGCTCCCGAGCACTATAATTCCGTTTGCCGCTTGATTCATGATTCCAAGCAGTACCTGCAGTCGTTTGGTGTGGGTCTGGACGTCGCGCCAGAATCCGCATTTACTCGGTAGAGACTTGAGTCTTCACAAAAGAGAACACTGTTAGGATCCCGCATTTAGCGCTCTCACCTATGCCCGAGGAAATTGCAGCCCCGTCCGTCCGCCGCGTTCGCCGTCGTATCGCGCCCTCCAGTTCGGGACACGATATCGTGACGGCGTTGTTGCCGGTGTTGGCCTGTTTCCTCGGTGGCGCGACGGAAAAATGGGCGGAAGGCATTGTGGTCCTGATCTTGGGTTTGCTTCTGCTGGTGGCGCCGCCGCGTTTTTCGCTCGGCCCGGTGGCGAATATTCTTCTGCTCGCCTTGCTCGCGAGCGCGGCAGCGGCATTTCTGCCGGCGGCTTGGTTCCATCAACCCGCCTGGCGGATTGCCCTAACGAACGATTTTGGAGTGACACTCCCCGTGAGTGCGACCGCCCAACCGTGGGTGTCCGCGGGTTGCTTCGCTAGTTTTTTAGCCGGTGTGAGCTGGTTTTACTATATCAGCACGCAGCGGCTGGAAGGGCGCTCCATCCGCCGGCAGTTCCGGATTTTTGCTGGCTCCGTCACTCTTCTCGCGGCCCTGTGTATCGCGCTTTACCTTGCAAACACGGCCCTTCCTTTTTGGCACAATCCGCGGGGCTTTGGCCCTTTTGCAAACCGTAACCAGACCGCGAATCTCTTCGGGTTGGCGGCCATCATCGTCGTGGCCTGCGGGCATGATGATCTGCGGCTGAAGAAGATTCGGTGGATTTTCTGGCTCGTCGCTTTGGGAATATTGATTACCGCGCTTGTCCTCAATTTCTCCCGCGCTGGCCTCCTGATTTTGATTGGCGGAATCGGACTTTGGCTGGCGATTTTGATTTTGCGGAGTCGTTCGGCCGGGACCATTGCGATCGGCGCGTCTCTCCTGCTCGTGTTGCTGACGGCGGTCTTGTTATTTGGCGGAGCCACGCTCGAGCGTTTCAATTTGCGCGCTCCGCAAGGCCTGGATGTGCCGAGCGAGTTTCGTTGGCTCATTTTTCAGGACGCATTTCGGTTGATGCGCGATTCGCCCTGGTGCGGAATCGGCTTGGGGAATTTCGAGCCAGTTTTTGCCGTCTTCCGCGATGCATCCGTGGTGCAGCGGCGCGCACTGCATCCCGAGAGTGACTGGTTCTGGCTGGCGTCCGAAGCGGGCTGGCCGGCCGTGATTTTCCTCGTCGTGAGCGCGGGCTTTTTGGCGCGCCGCGTTTTTCCGCTCAGCGAAGGCACGGCGCAGAGAATTCGGCTCGCGGCTTTAATCGCGGGGCTGTTTTTTGCGCTTCATGGTTTGGTGGACGTGGGGGGGCATCGCGTGGGAACGGCGTGGGCTGGTCTCTTCCTTTTCGGACTGGCGTTGCGGAGGCCGGGAGAAGACCGCGCGAGCAGATCGGTGTCGGCTATTTTTCGCGCGAACGGGGTTTTGCTGATCGGAATCGGAGCGCTCTGGCTAGTGGCGTCGTATCGGCAAATGTCCGTGCCAGGAACCCTCGGGGCGGATAACGAGCGCCGCCTCGCAGCGGCCGCGAATGTGGGCCGGCAATATCGCGAAACGATCGCGCGGGCGAGCGAAGGTCTGGCAGGAGCTCCGCTCGACTGGCAACTTTATTTCTTGCGCGCGCTCGGCGAAGTAGGGGGGAAACTTTCGCCCGATCTCGCGCTGGCTGATTTCCGGCGCGCGCGTTTCCTGGAGCCGATTTCGATGGAGGTGCCATACCAGGAAGGCCTGGCGTGGTTGCCGACCCAGCCCGGCCTCGCGATCACCGCCTGGAGTGAATCTCTCCGCCGCGCCCGTCCGGAACGGCAGGAACTTTATGGTCGCATGTTGATGCAAGCGGATCGGGTGAACAAGCCGGTCCGGCAGACGCTGTTGGAACTGGGCGGCGGGGAACCGGACCTCGCGTTGGTTTATTTGGAACGCGCGGGTGGTGATGATTTCGCGCAGGGCTTGGGCCGACTTCTGGCGGTTGATCCCGTCCTGGCCACGCTCACTCCGGAGCAGCGCTCGCGTCTCTTCGTGTTGTGGTCCGAGCGCGGCAGCGCGGCGCAGCTGGCCACTTTCATGGAAGCGCATCCGGACATGCTCGACTTTGGCTGGCGCGGATTGGCGAAAGAAAAAGCCACCGCGCGCGATTTCCGTGCGGCCTACGAAATGGCGCAGCGATTCGGACCGCGGCCGGCACTGCCGCAGATCACGGGCAACACCTCGAGCGAGGCCTTGCAGAGGGCTCTTCTAGGCGATCCGAATGATTACCTGGCGGCATTGGCGCTATACCAACAACAGATGCAAACAGGAAAAACTAACGACGCGCTGATCACGGTCCGTCGCCTTACCGAAAAGCCGACGGCGCCGCCCTACTTCCATTTTCTCGAAGCGGAGGCGTGGGCGGCGAGTGGAAATTGGGAACGCGCGTGGACCGCCTGGCGGGCCTACGAAGGCGGTGCGGCGAAGTAGCGGATCGCTAGCGCGTCTCGCGCCACCGGCGCTCACTAGTTATTTGATGATGGTTATTTCTCCAGCGCGGCTTGCGCGGCGGCGAGGCGCGCAATGGGCACGCGGAATGGGCTGCAACTGACGTAATCCAACCCGAGCCGATGGCAGAATTTTACGCTGTCGGGATCGCCGCCGTGTTCGCCGCAGATGCCAAGCTTGATCTTCGGTCGGGTGCGCCTGCCTTTCTCGACCGCGATCTCCATGAGCTGGCCGACGCCGCTTTGATCGAGCGTGGCGAACGGGTTCTTTTTGAAAATATCGTTTTCGACGTATGCCATGAGGAAATTGCCCATGTCGTCGCGGCTGATGCCCATCGCCATTTGAGTGAGATCGTTCGTGCCGAAGCTGAAAAACTCGGCGCTTTCGGCGATTTCGTCAGCTGTGAGCGCGCCGCGCGGTACTTCGATCATGGTGCCGACGAGGTAATCAAACTTCACCTTCTTTTCCGCCATCACTTCCGCCGCGACGCGGTGGACGATCTCGGACTGGAGATCGAATTCCTTCTTGAATCCGACGAGCGGAATCATGATCTCCGGTTTGACCTTGATCTTCTTTTTCGCGACCGCAGCCGCCGCTTCGAAAACGGCGCGCGCCTGCATCTCGGTGATCTCGGGGTAAGCGATGCCGAGCCGGCAGCCGCGATGGCCGAGCATGGGGTTGAACTCGTGTAGTTGCGCGACGCGCATTTGCACGAACTCGAACTTGATCCCGAGTTTCTGCGCGAGATCCAACTGCTGCTCTTTCGTGTTCGGAAGAAATTCGTGCAGGGGTGGATCAAGAAAACGAATCGTCGCCGGATAACCTTTGAGCGCCTTGAAAATGCCGATGAAATCTTCGCGCTGATACGGCAACAGTTTGGCGAG
>JBDUAE010000578.1:0-1543 GCA_040004805.1 Chthoniobacterales bacterium
ACCGGCACACTCGTGCTCGCTGACTTAGGCGGGCTCGGCAAAGTGATGCCACTCGCGGGATTGACGTTTGGTCTCGCGGTGTTTGCGGCGATTGGCTTGCCGGGTTTCGCGAATTTCGCCGCCGAAGTGATGGTTTTCTTCGCAGCATTCCGGAACGGCGCGGCCACAGACGGCTTCCACGTTTTCCAAGTCACGACCGCGCTCGCTTTGTGGGGCGTCGTCATCTCCGCGGTCTACATGCTCCGAGCCTATCGAGCTACTTTTCTGGGTTCGCTTAAAGAACATTGGGCCGGCTTGCCCGATCTTCAGAATCATATGCGCCTGCCGCTCGGCCTTCTCCTCGCCGCCTTGCTCTGGTTCGGCTTTTTCCCGCAAGGTCTCGTTCGCCTCTTGAAGCCCTCGTTTCGGAATTATTTCCCGGAGACGAGTCAGCAAACGTCGTCACGCCCCAGCCTCACGGAGGTCGCGAAGCGATGATCGACGCACCCCGCCTCGAAATTGCTGTGGTCGTACTCGGCTTGTTTCTGCTCATGGCAGAAGCGTTCGCCGAGAAAATCGAAAAACGCACTCTGGCCCTCATCGGAATTTTTGGCCTGATCATTGTTCTAGGCGCCACCTTTTTTCTCCAAGTGGCGCCCGCTCCGGCTGCGAGCGGTTTTTGGTCGTTCTACACCGCCGATGCGCTCGCGATTTTCTTCAAGCGTTTCGCCTTGGTCACCACCATCCTCGTCCTCCTACTGATGATCGATTACGCGCCCGTCGTGCGGCAATCGGTCCATGGCGCCACCCATCAATCCGGCCTCGGCGAATTTTTCGCTCTCCCGCTCTTCGCATGCGCCGGACTCATGTGGATGGCTTCCGCGATCGATTTCGTGATGATCTTCGTCTCGCTCGAACTCGTGACGATGTCGTTTTATGTCCTCGTCGCCTTCACCCGCCGGAATCCGCTCACTCTCGAGGCTGGCGTGAAATATCTTATCCTCAGCGCGCTCTCCACCGGTTTTCTGGTTTACGGCATTACCTGGATTTTTGGCGTCACCGGCCAAACCAATCTGGCGCGCATCACTGAAGTGCTACGGAGCGGCGCCTTCGATCAAGCACCGGCCCTCTTCGGGATCGTGCTCGTCCTGGTTGCGCTCGGATTCAAGATCGCCGCCGTGCCGTTTCAAATTTGGGTCCCGGATGTCTATCAAGGTGCCCCCACGCCCGTGACTGCTTTTCTTTCCGTGGGTTCCAAAGCCGCTGGCTTCGTCGTCCTCCTGCGCGTGCTCGAACCCTTCTTCATTTTCCCGCAAGTTCAGCGCCTCCTTGTTCTTCTCACGGCGGCTACCCTCATCTATGGAAACCTCGCCGCCCTGCCGCAAACGAACCTGAAACGCCTTCTCGCCTATTCCAGCATCGCCCACGCCGGTTATTTGCTGATTGGCGTCGTCTCGCTGGCCGGGTCCGCGGTCGCCTTTTATCTCGTGGCCTATTTGCTCATGACCATGCTCAGCTTCGCTGTGCTCATTATCGTGGCCCAACATACCGGCGAAGAAATTGC
>JBDUAE010000579.1:0-1542 GCA_040004805.1 Chthoniobacterales bacterium
CGCTGGCGGATTTGCAGTGGTCGCCGGAGAGAATGCCGAGACCGCCGGAGTAGTTAGGAATCGATTCGTGGAAACCGAACTCCGCCGAAAAATAGGCGACAGGTTTCTGGAGCGCACTGCCCGCGCCGGTTTTCCCGTAGGTATCGGTGCGCGCGATATATTTTCGAAAAGCATCGTGCACAGCTTTCAGTTCCCGCAGGAAATCGTCGTCTTCCGCGACTTCGATCAGCCGGGCCTGCCGCGAGAGCTGGAGCATGCGGACGGGATTGTGATTAGTCCGGTCCCAGAGTTCGGGATCGAGATGGCGAAAGAGGCGACGCGCGGACGGTTCCCAAGTCCACCAGAGATTGAAGACCATCTCGCGCAAGGGTTCGAGCGCGGGCGGCAGGTTGGGAATGACGTTGTAAGTATGATACGTCGGCATGGGAGAAAAAAGCCGGCCGCGGCGCGGACGGAAGCGGGATATTGTCAGTTATCTCGACAGCATCAAGTGTTCCGTCTGTCGGCTGTTTGCAAACGTAAACGCCGGCCGGGGGCGCGGCGCGGCCTGATCTAGGCAGGCGCGCCCGGCGGGGCGAGCAAGAGTCCCGCGGCGAACCCGGCGACGAGACCACAAAGATGTGCGGCCATGCTCACTTGCGGCGTGAGGAAATCGAAGACGGTTTGCATCAGCACGATGGCGCCGATCGTGATCAAGCGCCGCCGCGCCACCGGCAGATGATGATGCCACAAAAGCAAGCCAGCCGAAGCACCGACGATGCCCATGATCGCGCCGGAAGCGCCCACCAGCAGGTCCGCGCGCGTCCAGCCGAGCCACCAGAGGAGCACTACGCCTCCACTGGAACCCAGTCCGGCGAGGAGATAGCAAACCGTGAACCGAAACCAGCCCAACGCAGCCTCCAGCGACGGCCCGATCACGTAGAGCGCGTAAAGGTTCACGAGCAGGTGGAGCGGACCGAAGTGCAGAAAAAGCGCGGCGAGCAGGCGCCAATATTGACCGCCCACCAGAACTGCAGTGGGCTCGAGCGCGCCCAGACGGTGGAGGGCAAACGTGCTCGTGGTCCCGCCCAGCTTCATCTCGATGAGGAACATGGCGAGATTGAGCGCGATCAAGACGGCGACGGCAGGCGTCGGCCAACTCGATTCGGGCGCGAGGACGGCGCGGCGCCGGGTGGCGAGATTTTTCTCGAAACGCTCGACCGTGCTCTGACTGGCCGGCGTGAGGATGGCGCGCTGGTCTGGGCCGCTCAAGCGCGCCGCTATATCGGCACGGAGGAGCGCGTTGTTTGTTTTCGCCTGCAAGGCGAGGAGGCGCGAGCGCCCGGCCACGGTCTCACCGGCGGCCAGCTCGCTGGTTGCTCTCCAGAATTCTTTGGTCTCGGCGGGCATGCCGGGGAAGCGCGTTTGCAAGAGGTGCGCCAGCGCTTCGGTGCGGCCGGTAAAGGCGAGCAGCGCGAGCACGCTGGCATCGAAAGTGACTTCGTAACGCGGCGAAGCGAGCAAACGCGGGGCGCGGCCGGCCACTTGAAACACCAGTTCGTC
>JBDUAE010000009.1:0-17249 GCA_040004805.1 Chthoniobacterales bacterium
GGACTGCACAAATTCATGAATTGGGATGGACCGATTTTAACCGACAGCGGGGGCTACCAGATTTTCTCGTTGGCAAAGCTGCGCCAGATCACGGAGGAGGGCGTGCGGTTTCAAAATCATCTCGACGGCACGCCGACATTCATCTCGCCGGAAATCGCGATGGAAATCCAGGCCACGCTCGGCAGCGATATTGCGATGGTCCTCGATGAGTGCCCGCCCTGGCCGTGCGAACATGAATACGCGGCGAAGAGTTTGGAGATGACCATTCGCTGGGCGAAGCGCTGCAAAGAAGCGAACGTCGAACGCTCAACGTCCAACGTGCAACCTTCAACTAAGGACCAGCTCGTCTTCGGCATCGTGCAGGGCGCGACCTTTTCCGATCTGCGGCGAGAGAGTGCGGAAGCGACCGTCGCAATCGGTTTCGATGGCTATGCGATTGGCGGCGTTAGCGTCGGCGAACCGGAACCAGAAATGATGCTGGCGGTGGAAAACTCGGAGCCGTTTTTGCCTAACGACAAGCCACGCTATTGCATGGGACTGGGGACGCCGCCGCAGATGATCGAGCTGATCGCGCGCGGGGTGGATATGTTCGATTGTGTCTTGCCGACACGGCTGGCGCGGCATGGGACGGTCTTCACGGCCGGCGGGACGTTGAACCTAAAGAACGCGGAGTTCACTCTGCAGACTGGGCCGATCGAGGAGGGTTGCGGGTGCGCGGCGTGTGCGGATTTTTCGCGCGGTTATATCCGGCATCTGTTGAAGGCGGAGGAAATCCTGGGGCTGCGTCTGGTGACGCTGCACAACCTGCATTTCTATCTGGAGCTCACGGCGCGGGCGCGGGCGGCGCTGGAGACAGGGACGTTCGCGGATTTCCGGCGCAGCTTTGTCGCGAACTATGAGACGCGAGCGAGCGGGGAGGCTGGCAGCTAGCGATTGCGGGCGAGCTGTTCGCCGAGCTTGTCGTCCAGGCGTCGGCTAATTTTCGCGGCCCAGGCCAGAGAGGATTCGCTGTTGTAATGGATGCCGTCGCCGCCACTGCGGCCGGGAATGTATTTCGTCATCTCGCGGGAATCGATCACTTGAAAATGGTCGCGCGCGGCCGCGGCCTGGATGAGGCGGTGGATGCGTCCCTGGGTCCGACGAAAGGCGGAGGAATCGGGCGGCTCGATCCAAACGATCTGGCGCACACTGGGCCCGCGCGCCGCTACGATGAAGCGATGCAGGAGAGTGGTAATCTGCGCATCGCTCAAGTTTCGATCCATCCAATTCGTCCCCTGCTGTACGATGACGATAGTGGGCTGGAAGCGCCTAACGAGTGACTCGATTTTCGGCGTGAGGGTAGGCCGCGGGGCATGGCCGTTGACGAAATCCCGGTAGATGGGCTGGCGATCCGGCGTGCTCTCGCGGTAGCCGCATTTCGTGAAAAAACCGGGCTCGTCGCGCAGCCAATTTTCCGGGGAGGAGCCGCAGGAGGCATAGGCAGCGACGTTTTGCGGACGGAAACGAACGGCGAGATGCTGTTGCACGGCTTCGCCGAACGCGCCGACGGAAAGCGAGTCGCCTATCATGAGAATGCGGGGGGTCACAGCGGGAGGCGCGGCCGGACGATCCCGGCGCACGGAGGGGCGGGCGGTGCCGTTGGTGACGAGAAAGAAGGAGCCGAGGCAGAGCAAGGCTGCGAGAAGAGTGAGGGTGCCGCGTGTCATCGTGTTCGATTTTCCGGATGCCGTCGTTCGTCTTCGAGACGGATGTACGGCATCAGATTGATCTGCCCGGATTCGTCTCTGGATTTCGCAGTATCCCACAGGGTGCCTTCTATCCGATCAAGCCGCAATTTGTAACGTTTGCCAATCCGATATTTCAGCCGCTGAGGTTTGGCGCCGATGTGTGCGGGATGCATCACGAGGATTTGGTTCTCATCGTAATGGCCGCGCAAGACTTGATCCACGCGATAGACATAGGCGACGAGCGATTCCCGATAGGGGAGCAATTCCTGCAACGGAATGGGGTGAGACATAAAGACAAGGGTGGCGCGGACCACGAGCGGCTCATTTGTGGTCGGCGCGGGCGCGGGTGTCGGAGCCGGAGTCGCAACCGGTTCGGCGCGAGCGATCAGGACCGGCTCGACCGGCAGGGCGCGGGCAGGAGTCTCTGCGGGAACCGGTGCCGGCGTGGGAACGGCGGCAACCCGACCGCTGTTGTCGGATAATAATTTCAAGGAGGCGATCGGCTGCGCCGCGAGGTCGTGCCCGATAATGTCGAAAACCTTGTCCGCCCATTCATCCATCTGCGCGCCGAGGAAGTGCTCCTTATCCGGCTCCATGTGCTGGTAGGGATATTTTACCAAAGGGCGGCTATCGATCACGGTCATCTCCGGCGTGAGTTGAGTGCGCGCCTGCTGCAGGAGGAAATCCTGAATCTCAGGCGCGACCCGTCCGGAGGTGGGCGGGTTAACCCAATAAATTTTCCGCAAATTCGTACCGGCGGCGAGCGCCTCGTGTTTGAAGGGCGCGAGATATTTCTGCAGCGCGGCGGCGTGTTTCCCGGTCTGGACGCTCCGTCCGTCCGGGAAAAGGCCGAAGAGATTGCTCCCAGTCTGGACCACGAGAATGTCGGGATGCGTCGCCGCGAGGATGTCGGCTAATTTCGGGACCGGATGCGCCTTCGGCACGTGACCAGTCGTCATCCCGTAAACGTCTTCGAGTTCACGCGGCTTCTTGCCGTCGGCGGATTCGATCGCCCAGAAACCGCACTGGGTTTTGACGTTAGTGTAGGGCTTTTCCTTTAACCAACTGAGCGGGTTTGTGCCGCAGGCCATGTAGGTAAAGGTGGCGTTGACCTGCGGATCTTCGCGGAAGCGCGCGTCCAAGCGTTTCCCGAAGCCGCAGAGCGCGAGGGAATCGCCGAGGATGAGGACGTTTAATTTCCCGGGCGCGGCCGGCGCCACATTTGGCAAAGGTGCCGAGGCCACGGCGACCTGAGCGCGCGGCGCGCGGGCGGCGAGCGCGCCACTGGCGAGCAGGCAAAGAGTCGTTAGGCGAAAAATGGGGAGACGCATCGCCTGGCTTACTTCGCGATCGGTTGGACGACCCAGCCCTCGTCAGCTTCCGTAAACTCCCGTGCCGCGAAGCACCAGACCACGATCTTTTTCCGCGCGAAAAACTGAGGATCGCTCTGGCCACGTCGATAAAGATTAATCCGGACCGGAGTCGCCCCCGAACCACGGGTGCCGATCAAGTCCGGCGCAAAACCGAGTTCGGCGGTGAGTTGATCGAGGAGGCCGCCGCGTTCCGCGAGGAAATTATGAAAAACGAGCGTATGGCTGTCGCCTAACAAGAGGACAGGGCTGGCGGGATCGGGCGCCACCGTAGCGGCGAGTTGGCGCAGCGCGATCCGCTCCGGAGCCTGATTCTCGGCGTTGCCGACCATCGTGGCGAGGTCGCCGGTAATGCTGACCTCTTTCCAACTTCTCGGATATTCTTTCCCGGTCGGAAGGCTCGGAATCTTGGCGCGAATTTCATGCGCAATCGCTTCGCCGGCGAGCGCGCAACCGACACCGGACCAGTGGCTATCGGTCCGGCAGTAAACGGAACCGCGCGAGCTTTCGCGATTCCGGGCGAAAAGCGGCTCGAGGTCGAGCACGTTGATTCCGCGCTCGCGCAGAACATCGTAAAATTTCTTTAAAGCGGGAGCGGCGTCAGCGGGACTAACGACGACGTCCACGCCGACTTTCTCCGGGTAAAGCTCGGCTTTCGCGGGGACCGGCACGAGCAGCAATTCGATGCCGTGTTCGCGTAACTGCCGCTGAAAATCGAGGATGGCCGGCAACGGATCCGCGGCGCCCGCTTTGTGGGCTCGGCTAACGGACGCGGCTTCGGCGCCCCAAAATTTCGGTTGCGCCAGAAAGCGAAGTTCGTTGGTGAGAAAGAGCCAGTGATCGGCTCCGACGAAGGCGGCGGCATTTTCCTTCTCCAGCCGGGCGACTTTTTCGGCGAGCGCGCGCTGCCAGTTGTCGGCATTTTCCGCCACCGCTTGCGCGGGCAGGATGCGCGCGACGGCGCAGAAGAGAAAGAGGATGAGGCCGACTCGCATTGGAAGGGAGAAAAGGAGACCGGAACGCACTTCTGAGCAAATAGAGGACTTTTTAGCTTTATGCGCGCGTCCAGTTTCGCACCTTTGACAACGCGTGGTCTTTAGCTCGCACATTTTCATCTTCTATTTTCTGCCGCTCGCGCTGCTCGGGTACTACGTGCTCGCGGGCGCGCCGCAGCGTTGGCGGAACTTTTGGCTCATCCTGACCGGCTACACTTTTTATGGATGGGCCGAGCCGCGTTTCATGCTTCTGATGTTTGCGACGACGTCGATCGATTGGCTGATGAGTCTGGTCATCGCGCACGATTCCTGGCGCTTCTGGAAGTTTCGCGGCCTGGCGGTGCGGGCTTTGGCCCGGCACGAAAAACGTTCTCGCACGCAGTATTCCGCGATCACGATTTCGATCGTGGCGAATCTCGCGGTGCTCGGGTTTTTCAAATACTTCAACTTCGGAATCGAGAGCTACAACGGCGCGATGGAAGCGCTCGGATTTGGGCACGCGCAATGGGACACATTCTTCCGGGTCGTGCTCCCGCTCGGGATCAGCTTCTACACGTTCCAGGCGCTGAGTTACACCATCGATGTCTATCGCGGCGAGGCGGAAGCAATGGCAAATTTCGTCGATTTTTCCTGCTTCGTTTCGATGTTTCCCCATCTCGTGGCGGGTCCGATTCTGAAGTTTTCTTTTCTCGCGGAGCAACTCAAACATCGCACTCTCACGCGGGATAAATTCGCGCGCGGCGTCGCGTTTTTCATGCTCGGGCTGGCCAAGAAAATCCTCCTCGCGAATCCGTGCGGAAAAATAGCCGACACCGCCTTTGATGCCGGCTCGATCGGCACGCTCGATTCGTGGTTTGGTTCGGTCGCTTATTCCTTCCAAATCTATTTCGATTTTAGCGGCTATTCCGACATGGCGATCGGTCTCGGGCTCATGCTCGGGTTCGTTTTCGCGAAGAATTTCGATTCGCCTTATCTCGCGGAATCGATCACCGATTTCTGGCGGCGCTGGCACATTTCGCTCTCAACCTGGCTGCGCGAATATCTCTACATTCCGCTGGGCGGAAATCGCGGCACGCTCGCGCGCACCTACGCGAATCTCATTGTCACAATGTTGCTGGGCGGCCTCTGGCACGGCGCTTCGTGGAACTTCGTCATCTGGGGCGCGCTGCACGGCGGGATGCTGGCGGTGGAACGCGGCGAAGGCCGGGAAGGATTCTACCACAAATTCCCGCGGCCAATCCGGATCGCGATCACGTTCACGATCGTGCTTCTCGGCTGGGTATTTTTCCGCGCGCCGGACCTTCCACACGCTGTCGCCTATTTAGGCAGCATGTTCGGTTTGCACCAAGGCCAGCCGGCCGCGGCACTGTTAGGCGGCATTATTTATCAGCCGTATTACCTGCTCTCGGCCGCACTCGCAGCCGTCGTGGTGTGGGCGGGACGGCAAACGTGGGATTGGACGCAACAACTCACGCTGCCGAAAGCGGCGGTGTGCTGCGGGCTGGGTTGGCTGGCGTTGGTCGTTCTGGCCACGCAGGAATACAACCCGTTTATCTATTTCATTTTCTAGAATGCGGAAACGAATCATCAAGGCGCTGGTCGGCGGGCTGAAGCCGTGGAAGCCGCGGCTTTCCTTGCCGAGCTACCGAGAGCCGACGCCGGAAACGAGCCGTCGCCTGACCCGGGAAGAGGAAGCGGAACTCGCCCTCGGCCGCACTGTAATCGCGCCCGCGACCGCAGTTTTGCTCACGGTTATATTCCTATTCACGATCACCAGCGTGTCGGTGATCCAACTCGGCGCCAATCTCGCCGCCGACCACCGTTTGCCGACAGCTGAGCTTCTCGGAACGCTGCCGTCCGCAAAAAAAATCAGCGCCATTCGCAGTCTGCACGATTTTTGGAATCTGCTCCCGCGGGCGGAAGAGCTGAAGAGCGCCGAGAAAACGCTCGAAAAAGATTCTGTAGTTTCGCAATGGCTCCTGCCGCCGGTGCAGTCGGTCCTGGTCGGGAAACTGCGCGCGGGCAACGAGCAGGTTTACCTCGGACGGGAGGGCTGGCTCTTTTACCGGCCCGATGTGGATTACGTCACCGGCCCGGGTTTTCTCAAGCCGACGCAGTTGCAACATCGCAGCCATGCCGCGCGCGTACAGCCCGATCCGGTGCAGGCGATCGTGCAGTTCCGCGATCAGCTCGCGGCGCGCGGCATTGAACTCGTGATCGTCCCCGTGCCATCGAAAGCCGCGGTCGAAGGCGATCACCTCAGTGCGCGGGTGCCGCTCAATGCCATCCTGGAAAACAGCTCGTTAGGCGAATTTCGGCAACGAATGGCGGCGGCCGGCGTACGGATGTTTGAGGTCGCGCCGCTACTCCGGGATCGAAAAGCGAGCGCCCCCTCGGCGCCACTTTATTTGCAGGCGGATACGCACTGGCGTCCGGAGACAATGGCATTGGTCGCGCAAAATCTGGGGGCAAGTCTCCACCTTCCCGAGGCGAAGGCGAGTGGGCTCCGCGTTGCCGAAAAACAGATCACGGCGCGAGGAGATATCGCAAAGATGCTTAATTTACCCGCCACGCAGGAGATTTACCGACCGGAGACGGTGACCATCCGAGAAGTGACGCGAGGCGACGCCTTGTGGCGACCCTCCTCCGAAGCTGATGTGCTTTTGCTCGGCGACAGTTTTACCAACATCTTCTCCCTCGAGGCGCTTGGCTGGGGAGAATCGGCCGGGTTCGCGGAGCAACTGAGCGCGGCGAGCGGAGGGCGGCCGCTCGATTGCATCTTGCGCAACAATGACGGCGCTTTCGCCACCCGAGAGATGTTGGCGAACGAAATGGCACGGGGCCGGGACCGGCTCGCGGGAAAAAAGCTCGTGATCTGGGAATTCGCGGCCCGCGAACTGGCGTTCGGAAACTGGAAGCTGCTGGAGCTCAAGGTGGGACGCCCGGCGCCGGCGCGCTTTTACACTCCGTCGGCTGGAAAAGACGTCTCCGTCACCGGCACCATCGAGGCGGTCTCGTCCGTCCCGCGTCCCGGCACGGCGCCGTACGCGGATCACATTATGTCGGTAGAATTAGGAGAAATGCGGATTGCGGGTTCGAGCGAGGGCGTGGATTTGCAGTCGGTCGTCTATCTTTGGAGCATGCGGGATAATGTTTGGACGCGGGCGGCGCGGCTCCGCGTTGGCGATCGAGTTACGTTGCGATTGCGGAACTGGTCCGAGGTGGCGCCGCAATATGAACAAACAAACCGGAGCGAACTGGACGATCCAGGATTGCAACTGGAGGAGCCGGCGTGGGGCGAGTGGGTGCAGTAAGGACGCGCGCGAAAAGTTGCAAATCCCCGGCTTCAGTGTTCAATAGCTGCCCGCTTCCCGGCTCCGCTCCCCGAGCGATTCGAGCCTCAGGGCGTCCATCTCATTGCTCATGTTTACTTCTCTTTTAGCGGAAACCGCTCCTGCGGCCACCGGCCCGAACCCGCTCACCTCGTTCGTGCCGATCATTTTCATCTTCATCATTATGTACTTCCTGCTCTTCCGTCCGCAGGTGAAGCGGCAGAAAGAGGCAGCGAAACTGGTCTCCGCTTTGAAGACGGGAGATCGCGTCGTCACCGGCGCCGGCATCCACGGGCTGATTTCGAACGTGAAAGATCGGACCGTGATCCTGAAAATAGCCGACAACGTGAAAATCGAGATCGAAAAATCTGCCGTTACCAGCATCATCACCACCGATGAAGCCAAGTAGAAGCTGACGACCGAGGTGCTCTTAAATCCGCCATCCGAAATCTGAACTCCGCCATCTAAATGTCCCCCGTCATTACTTTCTCCATCGGCCTGCTCCTACTCATCCTTTTCGGCTGGTACTTCGCGACCGATTACGGAATGCGGAAACGTCTCCTCGCCACCACCCTCATGATCCTGTTGGTGGTCTTCAGTCTCTCGACCATCTATCCGCCGAACAAGCGCATCGCTCTCGGTCTCGATATCAAAGGCGGGACTTCGTTTCTCATCCGGCTCGTCGGCGGCGATAAGCCGGTGGACTCCGTCATGCTCGATCAGGCGGTCGAAGTCATCCGCAAACGCGTGGATAGCTTGGGCTTGAGCGAACCGTTGATCAGCCCGGTGGGCTCAGATCGCATCCTGGTGCAAATGCCGGGACTGACGACCGAGAAAATCGAAGAGGCCCGCGGCCAGCTCTCGCGCGTGGCGAAACTAGAATTCCGCCTCGTTTATCCGGATAACGGCCAGAAACTGGCCGCGATCGACGGCGGCACTGACGTAATTCCGCCGGATTACCGGATCGAATCCTACATGCTCCATGCTGAGCCCGGAAAGAAGGCGGAAGAGGAACGCTTGCTCGTGAAAAAGCGCGCCGACCTCGGCGGCGAGCGCGTTACCAGTGCGCACGCTTATTTTGGCAACCAAGGCTGGGGCGTAAATCTCAATTTCGATACCGAAGGTGCGAAAATGTTCGGCAACATCACCGAGAAATTTAAGGGCTTCCGTTTTGCCATCGTGCTCGACGGAGGGGTTATATCGGCACCCGTGATTCGCGACGCGATTTACGGCGGAAGCGCCGAAATCACGGGCCGGTTCGGCGAACAGGAAGCACGCAACCTGGCCAGCGCGCTGGAGAATCCGCTGCAAACTCCGGTCCGAATCGAGGAACAACGCAGCGTCTCGCCCACCCTTGGCGCGGATTCTATTCGCACCAGCGTGATCGCGGGTCTACTCGGCCTGGCGCTCACTCTCGTGTTCATGATGATCTACTACCGGTTGGCCGGCTTGATCGCGAACCTCGCGTTGATCGTAAACATCATCCTCCTCGTGGGAGCGCTCACGATGTTCAATTTCACCCTCACTTTGCCGGGTATCGCCGGTATCATCCTCACCATCGGTATGGCGGTGGACGCCAACGTCCTGATCTACGAGCGGTTGCGGGAAGAACTCGCGCTCGGGAAGTCGCTCAAGGTCGCGATCGCGGCGGCCTACGAAAAAGCCTTTAGCTCGATCTTTGACGCCAACGTCACCACGTTAATTACCGCCGTGATCCTCTGGATCAAGGCCACGGGACCGGTGCGCGGTTTTGCCGTCTCTCTCACGCTCGGCATCCTGGCCTCGATGTTCACGGCCCTGATCGTGAGCCGGAACTGCTTCAGTTGGATCGTGGATAACGGGAAAGTGAAAAAGCTTTCCATGCTGCACGTGATCTCCTCACAGAATTTTAACTTTCTCGGCAAGGGTCTGCTCGCGGTCCTGTGTTCGGCTCTTCTCATCGCCGCGGGGGGCGTGGCATTCGGTATCCGTGGGGAGAAAAATTTCGGGGTCGACTTCCGGGGCGGCGATCTTCTGACCCTCAGCACGACGAACCCGGTGGCGCTGGACGAAGTGCGAAACGCGCTCAAGCCCCTGAAAATGGACGAATCCATCCAACAGTCCCGTCAGGGCACGCTGAATTTTGTCTCTATCCGTGGACCGTTTAACTCCAGCGAAAAGATCCAGGAGCAAATCACTCAGAGCATGCCGAACGCCGGTTTCAAAGTGGAACAATCGGAGCGCGTCGGCGCCCTCGTCGGTGGCGAACTTGCGCGCAGCGCCTTGATCGCGCTTGGGCTCGGCGTCATCGGTATTCTGGTTTATGTCGCCTTCCGCTTCGAGCTTTCGTTTGCGGTCGGCGCAGTCGTCGCTCTTTTGCACGACGGCCTGGTTACGATCGGGATCTTTGCTCTTTTGGGGAAGGAATTGTCGCTCACGATGGTGGCCGCCATTCTTACCATCCTTGGCTATTCAATTAACGACACCATCGTCGTCTTCGACCGCGTGCGCGAGGGCCTGGCTAGTGGGCAGAAAGGCAGCCTCCAGCAGATCATGAACGCGAGCCTGAATCAGACGCTCAGCCGCACCATCCTGACCAGCGGCGTCACCTTGATTCCGCTCGTCTGCCTTTACTTCCTCGGCGGCTCCGTCCTGCATGATTTTTCGCTCGCGATCATCATCGGGATCGTTTTCGGGACCTATTCCTCCATCTTTATCGCCTCGCCCATTGTGCTTTGGTGGTTGCGCGCCCGCGGCGGCAGTACCAGCTCCTTGCGCCAGGAAGTGATCCGAAAAACGACGCCGACAACCCCCACCGCTGCCCGGTAGCAGGAAAGTTATTCACAATAGTTGACGCCCCCTCAGCACCCGCGTAAGATCGCCTCACTTGCGGGAGTTGACCTTCGAATCCCGTTTTTGAATCTAGGAGAACAATAAAGATGCCTGAAGTAATCGTGCGTAAAGGAGAGCCGGTGGACCGCGCTCTCAAACGGCTAAAAAACAAGCTCGACGCCGAAGGCATTCTCGAGGAAGTACGGCGCCTCCGCGCTTTCGAAACTCCGACGCAAAAGACGCGTCGTAAGGCCAAAGCCAACGCCAAGCGCGGTCGGACGAAGTTTCGATTTAATCCTTCGTAGGAAGCGCTTTACCACTCTTTCGGTTTATGATCGCCCCGCCTCGCGGGGCGTTTTCATTTCCAGCGTCTACTCGCTTTCACAGACGATCCGAAATCCGAGATCGTTGCAGGAGTAAGTCGGGACATTGAAACCGCGGGTCGTCGCCCGCAGACTGTTAAAACGCGATTTCCAGCTTCCGCCGCGATAGACACGCTTCGCGCCGGCGTTGGCACCCCGCGGGTTGATCTTGTGCGTCCCTCGATAGTTTTCAAAGAAATCGTGGCACCACTCCCAAACGTTGCCGGCCAGATCCTCCAGGCCAAAAGGGCTCGCCCCGAGCGGGAACGCGCCCACCGGTGAACTCTCCGGATATCCGTCGCTGATCTCGCGATCGCTCCACGCGAAAACGGTGTTCTTGTCGGCAAAATTTGCCAGGTCACCGCGGCCCTCATGGTTACCCCAAGGGAATTTGCGGCCATCCGTCCCGCGCGCCGCATATTCCCACTCCGCTTCCGTGGGAAGGCGATATTTCTTCCGTTCGCGCGCTCCCAGCCAGGAGCAAAACTTTATCGCTTCCAAACTACCGACGTAGACCACGGGGTGCGTGTCGCCCGCCCCGGGAGCGCGTTTTCGCACGTGGCCGGGATCGAATTCCTCATACTCGGCATTGGTCACCGGAAAGCGCGACATGTAGAACCGGCTCAGCGTCACCTTCGTCAGCGGTCGCTCATTTGGGCCGGCATCGAAGGCCTCGCTCCCCAGCGTGAATTCCCCAGAAGGCACGCAGATCATCTTAGCGCCGACGGAATTCGTAAAATCCGGTAGAGCGCCTTGCGCTAAAGTGACGCTTTCGACTGCCGCCTCTTCCACCGAGTTCACTTGAACTGGGGCGGGCCGTCCAACCTCAATCTTCGCCGGCGGCGGAGGGATGTTCGCACTTGCCACCGCATCCATGTCATCAAGGTAACGGTCGACGATGTCCTCGGCGTCCCCGGGGTCGAGTCCCATGTTTTCCGCCATGTTAATAAAGGCATCGCGGGTCTCATCGCCCATTCCGTCGCTGTCCAAGCCACTCAAGCGCAGCATGCGCATAAACTCCTGATCGGGTGGGAGCGCTTGCCGCCGACCTCGCGCTACCCGCGGAAGAGGGGGCGGTTCGGGCGTTACTTGTTCCGGAGGCAGAGCCCGATGCGCACCGCTGTCACGTAACTCCGCTTCGATATACCCAAGCATCGCCTCGTCCTGCAATTGATGCTCGCGACCGAAACGTAGCAGGTTTTTTTCTCCGTCCGGGGTGAGTTGTCCGTCCGCGATGGCGAAGGTCAGATATTTATGGAACTCAGCAATTGCCTGCTCTTGCGCTTGGACCGCCAATTCCTCATCCATCGCCCGCCGGCGATTTGGATCGAGTAATTCGACCCGCGCCTCGGTCAGATAACGCGAAGATTCATCCAAACCCGGACGCAGAAGCTGCGTGATCGGGTTGCTCGGCTGGTTCTTCAGCGGCAATTTTTTTTGCCACCAGCGCAAAAGTTCGCGGCAGTGTTCCTCAATGACGGCAGCGTTCGGCTGCTCGCGCGGATTCAGGCACAGCCGCTCGTAAAAGTTAGGCGACTTGTACTGTTTCCAGCCATCCCATTTTTTTGGATCGTCCGGGAGTGGGAGAGGAAAATCCAGCTTCGCCTCGAGCATGATCAGGCCACGGTAAGAGAGGCCAGCCGCGCGGTGGCCGCGGCCACTTCATGCGGCTTCAGCCCTGTGTTTCGCTCGATGGAAATTTTCGTTTGGTTCCCGCACGCATGCACCGCGACTTCCAGCACCTGGTTTTCATTATACTCATAAACCAACTGCACTTGGGACCCTTTCGGCAGGAATGGCGGCAACTCAACATCGCACGTCCCAAGCGGAGTACACTCCGTAGGCAAAGAGCTTTCGCCTTCGACGATTCGTACCACCGCTCGTGGCATATTCGCGCTGGCTGTGCCGAAGAAATTCTTCGAGACCGCCGGAATGGCGCTCATCTTTTGAATCATCGGGAAAACGTATTCCTCGAGATGCCCCTCATCCCAAAGAACAACCCCAAGCGTATGCGAGGTGATGTTCGTGATCTGCATCAACCCTCCTTCGCGCGAGGAAAATTGCTGCCGTGTGTCTTCTGGCAGCATCTGCTCCCCGGTCGTCGTCTCTTCTTGCAGCATCAGCAAAATTGCCTGGATGGCTGCTCCGATTGCCACGGCCTCGTCGGGATTTACCTCGTCGTCGAGCGGCGCGGGCGAAAGTTTAGCCATCATTTCCCGCACCATCGGCATCCGCGTCATCCCGCCCACGAGAAGAACTTTATCGATCTCCGCCCAGGTCAATTTCGCTTCCTGCATCACGATCTCGCAGATGGTCTTGCACTTCTCCACCAGATGCCGCGTCCGCTGTTCAAAATCTTCGCGGGTGAGCTCTACCTTCACGCTCTTGCCATTAAAATTGTGGACAATCGAAGTCCGCGGCCGGCCGGAAAGTTGGATTTTGGCCGCCAGCGCACGGCTTTGCAGATCCTGGTAACTCTGCAGATCGAGCAACGGATTCTCGCCGTGTTCCCGATCGAATTCCTCGGCCACGTGGTTCACGATGACGTCGTCCCAATCTTTCCCCCCGAGCCGATGGTCGCCATTCGTAGCGAGCATGGTCAACTGGTGGCCCTCGATCCGCATGATGGTCACGTCAAAGGTCCCGCCGCCCAGATCGAAAACGAAAACCGTCTGGTCTTGGCCTAATTTATCCAGGCCGTAAGCCACCGCTGCCGCCGTCGGTTCGTTAATGATCTGAAGAACATTCAGCCCCGCCAGACGCCCAGCCGTGATCGTGGCGGTGCGTTCCGCATCGCTAAAATAGGCGGGCACTGTGATGACAGCATCGGTCACGGGAGTTTTTAGAAATTTTTCGGCATCCAGTTTCACCTTCTTCAGGATCAACGCCGAAAGTTCTTCCGCAGCGTAGACTTTGCCGTCGAATTCCCGACTGAATTGCGATTTCGATTTGCCCATCTCCCGCTTTACGAAATCCGCGATCCGTTCCGGCTCAGCCACCGAATTATTCTTCGCCAGTGTGCCCACCACCGCGGTGCCGCCGTCGAACAAAACAACCGACGGTGTGATCCGCTCGTTTTCCGAATTAGGGATGATTTGCGGCTTCCCGTAGGCGTCAATATGCGCCGCGGCCGAGAAGGTGGTTCCGAGATCGATGCCGATAGCTTTTCGTGTAGACATGATAAATAAAAATTAAGAACCGCAGAAGGGAGAGCCTTTCTATCGCAGTTTTCATGCCCGGACTGGGCCAAAGTGAGCCCTTTCTACGGGACTATTGGGAGCGCCCCTCCGAGGCACAATCCAGCGGAAGCGCTCCGCCGCTCGCGACTGCTACGCGAAGCGGGACGCCACGACCTCTTCCGGTCGCAAGACTTGGCCGTGCCAGATAAAGCCGCGCTTTAAGCGCCGCACGATCCGCCCGTCATCGGCGGCGTCGGCGGCCGGCTCACACTCCATCACCCGATGTAGCGCCAGGTCCACTCTCTCTTGCGGCGCGATCTCGTTCACTTCCAGACGGTGCAAGATTTCCACCAGGGTGTGGATGGTGTTTTCCAGATTACCGCGCCAAAGTTCCGTCTTCGTCGAATTCTTTGGGATGGGGAGACTCGTCGCCAGAGCGCTGAGATCGTCGAGCAAGATCACGAGATCACGCACCACCGGTTTTTGCAGAGAATCGCGCAGAAAATTATCGCGATACGAGCGCAGCTCTTCATGCAAAGAATCGAAAAGGCGCTGATTCACGCTCTCCGTTTTGCGTAAGGCGCGCAGATTCTCGTCTATCCGCTCCAGTTGCCACGGTTGCGTGCCGCCTTTCGCCACCACCGTCGTGATTTTGTCCAACCCAGCCGCCACGGTCTGATCCAGGCGGTTTATTCGTTCGTTAATCGCCGAGATTTCACGGCGCATCTCGGTCGCACTTTGTGCGCTGTCGTGGGCGACCGTTTTTTCCGCCTCCGCCACCAGCCGTTGCATGGTTGAGCTAAACTCATCGGGGATTTGGATATCAGTTTCGGTCATGGTCACACCCTGGACTGATAAAATTTCCGAATCGCGTCTACTAAGCCGGGGATATCATGGCGCCGCGCTTCGATATCTACCTCTAGGCCCAGGTCGCGCGCCGTCTTTGAGGTCACCGGACCGATGCTTGCCACCTTCATCGCACTCGGCCACGGCAGGCCCAAGGCCATGAAATTTTCCACCGTGGAAGAGCTCGTAAAAGTGATCAAATCCGCGCCTTCCTCCAGCAAACGACGGCGCGCACCGAAATCGTCGCGCGTTTCGGGTAAAGTTTGATAAGCGATCCCTTCATCCACTATTGCTCCCATGGCAGAGAGTTCCTTTGGAAGCACGTCCCGCGCCTTCTCCGCTCGCGCCAGCAAAATTCGCAGATTTTCCACCCCGCCCGCCTTTTTGAATTCGCGCACCACCGCTTCCGCCACAAACTCCGCCGGCTGTAGATCCACGTGCAAATGGAAGTCCTTGATTCGCTGCGCCGTCCCCGGGCCGATCGCGGCAATGCGGGCTCCGCCCAGCTCCCGCGCGTCATTGTAAAGTTTATAGAAAAGATCGAAAAACGAATTCACCCCGTTCGGACTCGTGAAGACAATCCAATCGTAAACGTGCGCGTCCTGCACCAGCTCCGCGAAACTTCTCAAATCGGCCGGCGGCTCGATCCGGATGGTCGGTAATTCCAAAACGTCTCCGCCCAGCGCGCGCAACTCCCGGCTCAAAACCCCCGCCTGCATTCGCGTTCGGGTCACCACAATCCGCTTCCCACTTAATGGTCGGCCCTCGAACCAGTTCAGCTCTTTCCGCAGCGCCACCACCTCCCCGAAAACAGCCACCGCGGGCGCAGCAAATTTTGCCTCCTTCACCCGATGCGCGATATCTCCCAGCGTCCCGACCAGCGTCTCCTGCCTTCCCGTCGTCGCCCACCGAATCAACGCCACCGGCAATTCCTTCGACCGCCCCCGCGCCAGCATTTCTGTGCAGATTGCCTCGATCCGCTCCACCCCCATCAACATCACCTGCGTGCCCCCAAGTTTCGCCAGCGCCTCGAAGTCGATTCCGCTGCCCCCTTTCTCCGGGTCCTCATGACCCGTGAAAAACGTCACGTGCGCATTGCTGCCGCGATGCGTGATCGGGATTCCCGCGTAGGCCGGTCCGGCAATTGCCGACGTCACCCCCGGCACCACCTCGAAATGCAGTTTTGCCGACGCCAGCGCCAGCGCCTCTTCGCCGCCGCGTCCAAACACAAACGGATCGCCCCCCTTCAAACGGACCACTCGTTTTCCCAACGCCGTTCTCTCCAACAGCAGCGTGTTAATCTCCTCCTGCTGCAAGGTATGCGCGCCCGCCTTCTTCCCCGCAAAAATAAACTCGCACTCGTTAGGCGCCCACTTCAGCATCTCCGGGTTGCACAGATAATCGTAGACGATTACCTCCGCCGCTTCGATGCATTCCTTCGCCCGCAAGGTCACCAGGCCCAGGTCACCTGGGCCCGCTCCCACTAGGAAACATTTTCCGACAATTTTTTTCTCAGCCATTGATCAATTCCAGCAATCTTGCCGCGAGGATTTCCGGTTCGCCCGCCCCCGCCTCACTCGCCAATGTCGCACTCCGGGGCTCGGATTGCGTGTCGGTAAATAATTGAGCGTGCAGAGTCATCCGTTTGCCGTTGATCTTCGCGTTCACTCCCACCGGCGTCCCACAATCGCCTTGCAGCAACCGCAAGAATTCCCGCTCCGCCCGCAGACAGAGCAGCGTTTCCTCGTGATTGATCGCCGCCAGCGCGCGCCTCGCGGGTTCATCGTCCACGCGCACTTCCAGCGCCACGATTCCCTGCCCGCCTGCCGGCAAAAATTCCGTTGTCGGTAAAATTT
This sequence comes from Chthoniobacterales bacterium, assembly GCA_040004805.1. GTDB lineage: Bacteria > Verrucomicrobiota > Verrucomicrobiia > Chthoniobacterales > UBA10450 > JACCTI01. The sequence continues at coordinate 16,479 of JBDUAE010000009.1, forward strand.
CTACTCGAAATATCTGCTCCTCGAAACGTAGTTCGCCGGCCGCGCAATCGTATCCCAGCCGCTCCAAACCCGCCCGCGCCAGAATAATTCCATCCCACGAATTTGCCGCCAGCTTGCGCAATCGCGTCGGCACATTTCCGCGCAAGTCCACCACCATCAGATCCGGTCGCACCCGGCGCAATTGATGCTGCCGGCGCACACTCCCAGTCGCGATCGTTGCTCGAGCCGGCAGACTGGTTAGGCTTCGGCCCGCTTTCGCGATTAGCACATCCTCCACCGGCGCCCGCACCAAAGCGGCCACGACCTCTAATTCTGGCGGCGTTTCACTCGGTAAATCTTTCGCGCTATGCACCGCCACGTCGATCCTTCGATCCCGCAGCGCCCGTTCGATCTCAGACGTGAACATTCCCTTGCGCCCTTGCGCCGTCGTACCCGCTTCGAACGCAACCGCACTCTTCTCATCGCCACTCGTCTGGATAATCTCCACCGCGATCTCCAGCGTGGGAAAAGCCAACCTGAGCGCGTGCTCCACCAGCGCGGTCTGCGCCCTCGCCAGATCGCTCCCGCGCGTTCCGAGCACGATTCGCATTACGACTCAGACGCGCGAAGCGATTGCGGTTCGGAGATTCCCGGCGCCGCCGCCACTTCGCCTCTCTCCGGGCGCGCGCCGCGTAACCAGCCCGCAAAATCCGCCACATGCTGCCCGATGATCTCCTCCGCTGCCGCCACTTGAAGACGCCGCTGCGCGAGCGACTGCGCCGCGAGTGATTG